>NZ_JBRCOK010000071.1:0-12646 GCF_053501535.1 Bellilinea sp.
GCACCTCCCCCAATATCGCCAACGCGATGTTGGGGGAGGTGGGAGGGGGTTCGTTTCACCACAATTCAAGTTTCGGTTCAAAGCTTCAGGATCGTCAAAGAACTTTGAGAAAACCACCTACCCCGCCATTCATTCTGGCGGTGGAGTTTTGCAACACGCTCTGCGAAGCGGATCGGGTAAAATAAACGCACTATGATTAAATTGAGTCGTTGTTCAGGAGAGTTACCAGGCATGAGTATCGAACCCGGATTGAAAGCAGAAATCACCATAACCGTTCAGGAAAGCGATACCGCCCGCTTTTCAGCCGGTGAAGGTTTCCCGCCGGTGTTGAGCACACCGCGCTTAATCGGCTATTTGGAAAGGACGGCTCATCAAGCCCTGCTGCCCCATCTGAAAGAAAATCAGGGCAGTGTGGGCAGTTGTGTTAATGTCCGTCATCTGGCCGCCACACCGGTTGGGATGCAGGTGCGTTTCTGTGCGGAGTTGATGGAAGTGGACGGCCGCCGGCTGCGCTTTAAAGTTGAAGCGTGGGACGAGGTTGAAAAAATAGCCGAAGGCGAACACGAACGTTTTATGATTGACCGCAGTCGTTTCGACGAACGGCTCGCGGAAAAAACGCTGCGCATCCGCAAGTGAACCCTGCCCGCTTCAGGGCACAGCAAGCCGCAGGATGCCCTGACCACTGACGCTGACCAGCAGGCTGCCCTGTCCGTCAAACCAGACCCCGCGAATACCCTCCACCTCCTGGCCGGTTGGCTGCGCCTGCCAGGTAATGCCCCCATCGCGACTCAACCAGACCTGTGAGGGAGTGGCGGCTGCAATCCAATCGCTGCTCAGGGGATGAACTGCAACCGACACCACCGCCTGACCATTCAAGCCAGCAACTTGCCATTCTGCGCCTGGTTGTTGCACAAAAATACCATCGCTTGTCCCGGCCAGCAACACACCGCCGGGTTCCCGGAGCAAGGCAAACACGCTGATTCCAGCCGGCAAGTCGTCTTTTACTACCATTTCGCCCTCAGTCGTCAGCGCGGCATATCCCAAAAATTCCAGGAATGCGGCCTGCCCGTTGGAAGCAACTTCAGTTTCACCTGTTTCCATTTCAAAACCGGGCCGCGGCGGAAGTTGCACCTGCCCGCTGACCGTTGCAAGATTGGCAAGACGGGTAACTTCCGCCTCCGCCAGATCAATTGCCTGCCAGACACCCTCCCCGCCGCTGTTTGCCGCCAGCCATCCATCGGGGGCCAGCGCAAGCAATCGGCCTGGGTGGCGAGCATCCCAGTCAAGGCTGTAAACCGTCCTCGATTCCATTCCCGTGTTGTACTCCTCCCAATGGATGCCCCCATCCGGCGAACGAAAAACACCCCGTCCCTGCACAGCAGCAAACCAGACCTGAGGCAAAAGCGGGTCAATCAACAGATCCGTTACGGTGGTATTGAGCAAACCCTGATTGCGCGCCGTCCAGGTTTTACCGCCATCGGTGGAACGGAATACACCATAATCCACCGTGCCGGCCAGCACTTCATTGCCGTTGAATGGATTCACCGCCACCGTGTAGATAGAATACGGCTGCAAACCGGATTTGACCCATATCTCACCGCCGTTGTCACTGCGCGCCACCCCGCGCTCGCTATCCGAGAAATTCATCATAAAGGTAGCCGCCAGCAGTTGATTTGGGTTGCGCGGATTGACCGTCAGGTCATAGATTTTTGAACCGCTTAATCCGTTGGATTGCAAGAACCAGTCATCCCCGCCGTTGAGCGTTTTGTACTCGCCGCTGCGATGCCACACTCCCAGATAGGCAATTCTGCCGCGCGGGTCAAAAGCCACCGCCCGCCCGGAAAGATCAGTAACGCCATTGCTGGCGGGCTGCCACGAACCGCCAAAATCCAGGCTGCGGTAGGCTCCGTGTTCATGGCTGGCTGCCAGCACCCGCTGCGGATTTTGCGGATCAACCGCCAGCGAATAAACCCAGTCCTGAACTGCGCTGCCGCCAATGTTTTGCAACACGGCCTGCCAGTTTTGTCCGCCGTCCGTGCTGCGATAGACCACTCCGCCCCAGGGTGATTCACTGCGGTTGACGGGCCGCACCGAAGCATAGACACGCTCAGGCTGTTGAGGATCCACCGCCAGCCCATACACAATTGCCCCGTTCATCATCCCCTGACCGATGTTGTACCAGTTCCAACCGCCGTCAACGGTTTTATAAACGCCGCCGCCATAGGTGCCGGCATACACGACATCGGCATGCTGCGGATCAACAGCCAGCCGTTGGATGTACAAATTCCCCAGCCCGCTGCTCCTTCGCCGCCACGAAAGCCCACCGTCATAACTGACAAACACACCCGCACCCCACGTACCCAGATAGACGCGGTCTTCCACCCGGCGGTCATAAGCAATGGTCACCACATCTGCACTTTCCGGACCCAGCCAGACTTCTTCCTCCATTCGGCTGATCAACGGCAAGAAGATGCGGCCGGGTTCTTCCATGGCAGTTTGGGCCTGTATTGGACGGATAAGATGCACGCATCCCAACCAGAATACCAGCATCAACCAGATGATGCACTTTTTCAGCATGGCATGATCCTCAGAATCTCAATCTTTCCACCTTTGAATTCGTTGCAATTTTCAAGCCGACTGGCGAGACTGCCCATGAATTTGTTTCTCCCCGGTTCAGGATGATGACCGGCGCATCTTTTCGTTATTTGGCAAAACCCTGTAATTGCGTTTCGAGAAATCCGCATTCTCCCAAAAACAGGATATACTCGAACCAACACCAATTTTTAGATCGGAATTTACCTTGAACCGTACGTTTGCACATTTTATAGATAATTTCATCGAGGTCACACTCGGCTCGTTGCGCCTGCTGGCAGCCAGTCCCCAATTCCACAGCAACGTTTGGGAAACAGCCCCGACCGAACCACAAGACCCCAGCGTATTCTACTCGATCCCGCCGACTCCGCCGGAGCTGCAGTTTGACTCCGTCCACCGCTGGCTGGACGGGAGAACCCATGCCCGCTTTCGCTTTCCCAGTTTCTTCCAATCCCCCCAACCGGAGAACAACATCGTTCATGGTATGGCCGACCTGCAAAGCGAGGGCGAATCCAGCGCAGCCCTGATTTTGCTGCACGGCTACCAGATGAACACCTTTGCCCCGCTCAAATGGTTTGCCGAACCGGCGGCACGCGCCGGGTTGGATGTTTACTACCTTGCCCTGCCCTATCACATGCAGCGCGCCCCGCGCGGCAGCTGGAGCGGCCAGTATGGATTGAGCGCGGATGTGCAGCGCACCATCCAATCTTTCCGGCAGGGGGTTTTGGATTTGCGGGCAATGATCAGCTGGGTGACGCAGGTGCAGAAAAAACCGGTTGCCATTGGCGGCCTGAGTCTGGGAGCGTTTACTTCATTAATGGCTGGTGTGGTGGATGACCGCCCCTTCGCTCTGGTTTCACTGTTGGGCGGGGCTTCACTGGCCAACATCATCTTCGCCGGTTTTTCCTTTCGGTTAATCCGCAAAGAATTGCAGGAAGCCGGGGTGTATCCGGTGGATCTCGAAAAATGGTGGTACATGCTCTCGCCGGGTAACTTCAAACCCGCCCTGCCACGCGAGGCGGTGTTGCTGGTTGGCGGCGAGCACGACCCGATTATCACCCCCAAAAATGTGCGCAAACTGTGGCAGGCCTGGCAAAAACCGCGTCTGTTGTGGTTCCCCTGCGGGCATGCCAGCGTTGCCTTTTACGCCCGCCCGATTGGTGAACGGGTGGCGGACTTTTTGCTCAACCGGCTGGATGCTTTGGAGCATACCAACTTAGCCGCTGCCGACAGCCCGTCCTTTATGCAGCAGACTCAAACCAGCACAAAATTAGCCGAATAATAATTTTCCCCTTGCCTTGACCGGCAAGGGGAAAGATGTATCCATCCTTTCCGCCGATTCAGCCTTTGCCAAACATCTTGCGGATGGTCTGCTTTACGGCATGCTGTTTCTGCCGCCACGTGCCGATCACACCATAGGGCAGGAAGATGACCAGGGCAATGAAAATCAGACCGAATACCAGCGGCCAGCGTGGGCCGAACCACTGGTAGAAAAACTGACCGACAATCTGCATCAGACCGGCGCCTAAAATCGGCCCAATCAGCGTGCCGATTCCGCCCAGGATGGTCATGATCAGCGCGTTGATGGTCATAATTGCTCCGGTCATGGTCGGTGTTGCGGACATATTCCACAAGGAAAAGAGTGCGCCCGCCAGACCGGCAATGATGGCAGCCGTCACAAAAGCGATGGAACGAAAGACCACCGGATTGAAGCCGATCATGCGCACCCGCGATTCGTTTTCGCGAATGGCAACAAATACCCGTCCGGCCGGCGAATCCACAATCCGCCGCATGATCAAATACATGAGCAGCGCAAACCCCAGCGCTATAAAGTAAAACAGCAATCGGTTCTGGGTCGGGTTAATCCAGGCCGGCACCGGCACACCGTGTAAACCCTCATCCGCGCCCGTCCAGCGCACGAAATCGGTTGCCTTGGAAAGGATGTGCAGCGACTCGGCCATTGCCAGCGAGATCATGGCAAAGTAAACACCCCGCACGCGTGCCGAAGCAGCGCTGAACAACAGCCCCAACAGAGTCACCACCAGCACCACCAGCAGGATTCCGACCATGAAGAGGAGCACTTCAGTGATATTTGCCCCACCGGGCAGGGTGATGCGGTAACGGCTGGAGATGGACGGCATGGCGTGGGTCAACCACAAGGCCATGGTATAGGCGCCCCCGCCAAAAAAGGCGGCATGACCAAAAGAAAGGATGCCCGTGTAACCGATCAGCAGGTCATAGCTCATGGCATATACTGCCATGATGAAGAAAGTGATCATCAGTCCCTGCCAGAAGCGACTGGGGCCGTCCGTTACGGATGTGCCGCTGAACCACGCAAACAGGAAAGGAAAGCCAGCCAGCAGCAGCAAGACCAGCACACCAACCCATTCCTGACGCAGGCGGTTGAACAGCGATGTCCGTTGAAAAGATACCGGTTGGGTTTCAGCTTTGCTCGTTTGCATGGGCTACTCCTTTCTCCCGAACAGGCCGGCCGGGCGCACCAGCAGCACAATTGCCATGATGATCACGGTCGAGGCTTCGGCAATTGCCGGAGAAAGACTGTACTTCAAAGCCAGATAATCCCCAAAGGCACGCGCCAGCCCGAGCAGCAGCGCGCCGATAGCTGCGCCGCCGTAACTGCCCATGCCGCCAATCACCACCACGATGAAGGCCTGCAGTTGGAAGGCATCTCCCATATTGGGCTGCACCGGGATGAAGGGTGCCGCGCCAATCCCGCCCAGTGCTGCCAAACCAGCCCCGAGCATGAACACCAGCGTGAACACTCGCTGGACGTTGATGCCCAACGCTTCCACCATTTGACGATCCTGCACCCCCGCCCGAATGACCATGCCGAGGCGGGTGTAGTTCATCAGCAGGGCTAAGGCGACCAGCATCAGCACCCCCAGCAGGATGATGAAAAGACGATAACTGGGAAAAGTAACACCCAGCACGTCCACGGTTACCGAGCTGGTGCGGAACCACTCGAAGATGTTTTCAGCCTTGCCGGGCTGTGAAAAGAGCGGCGGGCGGCTCATCTGATAAGCCAACGGCTGCCACAGCAATTGAATGACTTCACGCAGCACATACGCCAGTCCCAGCGTAACAATCACCTGATAAATGGGGCGAACATACAAAGGCCGAATCAGGGTAATTTCAATCGCTCCGCCAATCCCCGCGCCCAACAACGCCCCCACCAGCAGGGCAGCAAAGAAACGCAGGTTGGCATCCCACATCAGTACGGCCCGCGGGGCAGCCTCACGGTAAAGGGTGGCAAGGATGGTAATCACAACCATCACCGCGCTGCCAATCAGCGCACGCCGCACCTGATCAGGATGAACCGTACGGGTTTTGTCACCCGGCCGGGAGGTCGCCACCGCCAGCAGCGCACCGGCAATGAACATCCCCGCCGTCCGCAGCCAGAAGATGCTCAAGGCCTCCTGCGGGCTGGCTTCAGCCAGCGGGTCGGCAGCCGTCATGGCCGCCACCATAGCGGTCTTGGCCAGATCGAGGATATCCAACCCGCGAGCGGCGAAAAACACAACCAGAATTCCCGCCAGCCCCAGCAAGCCCGGCAACGATTTTTGCACGGCTTCGGGCAATTCAACTTTACCAAACAGCCAAACAAACAGAGGCGCCAGCAGCAACCCCGCCAGCAGCGCCAGAATCAGCGGAGCCAGCCCGAACAAAAACGTGGGGTTTGTAAAGAACTGCCAGCCCAGATAAGCCCCCAGCATGAACATCGCGCCATGGGCGAAATTGAGCACATCCATCAGCCCAAAGATGAGCGTCAGGCCGGCCGCAACCATAAAAAACAACGCACCCAGCGTCAGCCCGGAAAGGGTGGTACGCACAAACGCGGTTTGTCCCATGCTGGTATAACCGACAACTCCCAGCACAGCCAGAATCAGCACCACCCCAAGCAGAGCAGCATTATCCCGCCAAAAATTTCGCTGTATCATCCAGCACCTCCGCTGCGCATGGCCGTTCCCAGCATCCGGTGAATCAATTCTTTATCCTGCACCAAATCGGCCATCTTTCCCTGATGTACTGTTTTTCCGTCGTCCAAAATGTAATAATTTTCCGCCAGCTGACTGGCCATGATGAAGTTCTGCTCCACCAGCAAAACGGTGGTAGTCGCGCTCAGGCTGCGGATGGCTTCCATCATTTGTTCAATCAAAATTGGAGCAAGACCTTCGCTGGGTTCGTCAATTAACAACAATTTGTTATCGGCTACCAGTGCGCGTGCCACCGCCAGCATTTGCTGCTGCCCGCCGGAAAGATGATTGCCGGGCAAACGGTAAAGCCGCTTCAAGTCCGGGAAAAGATTGAAAATAAAATCCGCTTTGCGATCCAGATCGCCTTTTTTCCGCTCGGCGATTTTCAGGTTTTCTGCCACGCTCAAATTGCGGAAAATTGCGCGGTGTTCGGGAACATAGCCAATCCCCATTGCTGCGATTTCATAAGCGGGTTTACCTTGAATTTCCACCCCATCGAAACGCACCACTCCCTCCCTTGGCGGGGTCAGGCCTAAAATGGACTTGAGCGTGGTGGTTTTTCCGGCACCGTTGCGCCCCAGCAGCACCGTAATACTGCCGCGTGGCACCTGCAGCGAAACCCCTTCCAGAATATGAAACTGACCGATGAAGGTGTGGATGGATTCCACTTCCAGAATATTCTCGCTATCCATCTTTACCCTCCAGATCGGCGGTAAGGTCGCCGTACAACTCACCCAGGTAGGCACTCTGCACGGTTTGATTGCGAGCAATTTCCTGCGGGGTGCCTTCCGCCAGAATCTGCCCCTGATGCATCACCGTAATACGGTCTGAAATGCTCATCACCATGTCCATACGGTGTTCAACCAGCACAATGGTCTTGTCGCCATCCGCCATGATAGAATGAATGACCTCCAGCAGTGCCGGCACCTGTTCGGAGGACATGCCGGCGGTCGGTTCATCCAGCAGCAGCAATTGCGGGTCACCCGCCAGCATGATGCCCAGTTCCAGTTTACGTTTGTCGCCATGCGGCAGGTTGAGGGCAAGGTCAAATTCGCGGCCCTGCAAGCCAACCCGTTGCACCACAGCCAATGCTTTTTCCTCATACTGCCGGAAACTGCGTGCCGGCCGCAGCAAGCGGAAATTATCCTTTCCCAATGCCTGGGCAGCCAGGCGGATATTTTCCAAAACGGTCAGATGCGGAAAGATGTTGGTAATTTGGAACGAACGCCCAATACCCAGATGAGCAATGCGATGCGGCGGAAGGTTGGTGATATCCCGTCCGCGGTAAAACACCTGCCCGCGGGTGGGACGCATCATCCCGCTCAACAGATTGAAAAGGGTCGTTTTGCCCGCTCCATTCGGCCCAATGATGGAATGCAGCGTCCGCTCGCGGATCTGGATATTGACATCATCCACGGCGACCAACCCGCCAAATTCCTTGCGTAAATTTCTGGCTTCGAGGAGGATCTCCCCTTCAACGGTCATGGAAGGTCCCTTTCACGAATAAGGATAGAAGTTGGATGGGTTTGGTGACAGCCGCACTTCAACCGGCGGCTGTCACCCATTGATTGAAAGTGGGTTCTTCAGCCCGTCTCAGGGCAGTCAAACCCCAAACCCGCACTTTACGGACGCGGCAGGTTGCCGCAGCGCGATTCGTATTCGCCGGTCAACGTGCAGGGCACGGCCAGCTCATCGTACTTGGTCACATAGACTGTTTCAAAGAATTTGTAGGTTGGACGGCCCTTGTCATCCAGCGGCGGGTTGATGTCCACCAGTTTGAGGATGTTCATCGGCTGCAGGCAGACATGGTCCTCCGGGCGGATGTAGTAGGTGCCTTTCGGCCCTTCAAATTTTAACCCTTCCAGCGCCGGAATCATGGCATCTCCCGAAGCATCCCCGCCGGTTTTTTCCAGAGCAGCCGCCAGCGCCAATGCCGAGGCCATTCCGCCGGCAGTGAACAAATCGGGCGGTTCATTGTATTTTTCAAGGTGCTTTTCGGTCAGCCACTTATTAATTTCGGTATTGGCGGCGGTGTAATGATAGACATTCAAACCAATTTGCCCAACCGCGGCACCGTAAACCGCCGCGAAAGAGGCGTTATCGCCAAAGCCGGTGGCCACCTGCATTTCATCCAGTGCGCCAAGGTCAGCCAGCTGCTGGAAAAGGGTGACATAGCCGGTGCCGGCCCAGGTCAGGAACAGGCAGTCCGCGCCCGAATCCATTGCCTGCTGGATGTAGGGGGTGAAGTCGGTCGTTTCAAACGGCGCGTAGATATCGGCAACCACCTCGCCGCCGTATTGACCAACAGCGTAAGCCAGGGCTGCACCCGAACCGCGCCCAAAGGCATTATCAATGCCAATGTGGGCAAACTTGGTGCCAACATTTTCGACCAGGTACTTGGCAATCACCAGCACATCATCGTAGTTGGTGCGTGAAGTGCGGAAAACATACGGGTTGAAATACTGACCGGTGATAAACGCCGAAGCGGCCGGGTCAACCATCAGGATGATTTTGTTTTCCAGCGCAACCGTGGTCAGTGCGGCTGCCGAAGCCGAGCTGGACGGGCCCTGAATAATCTCAACACCGTCTTTTTCGATCAGTTCGCGCGCCAGTTGAACGGCTTTTTCGGGGTTGCCTTCGTCATCTCGCACCAGCACTTCCACCGGGCGGTTGGCGATGATGTAGCGGCCGGCTTCATCCTTCTTACCGCCGGAGGCATATTCCAACCCCAGTTCAAACCCGCGGGTTTGCTGCAAACCGTACAACGCCAGCGCACCGGATAGCTGTCCGATTTGCCCAATCTTCAGCACCGGACCCAGTTCCACCACCGGTTCTTCGGTTTGCACCGGTTCGGGTGCTTTGGTCGGAGCCTGGGTGGGAGGCGCCTGGGTAGGGGCGGGCGGTTGGGTTGGTTCAACGGTGGGAGTTACCTGCTGCACACAGGCACCCAGCACCAGAGATGCCAGGATCAGCACGGTCAAAATGGTTAACAACCTTTTCATTTTCTTCTCCTTCGGATCAATTGAAATGGAAAGTTTTTAGACTACACAGAGGGTCAGTAGAACCTGTTTATTCTGCTCAACCTTTCTATCCCTGTTCACCTCCTTATGCGCCAGAATAATGATCTGGCCAGTCTGATGGATATATTTTTCAAACATCCATTACCTGCCCTTGAATCTGCCGCAGAAAACCCAGAATTAGGGCATTGAAGATGGTCGGTTTTTTCAGTGGCAGTGCTTATCCATATCCCGTTGGAAAGCACCAGCACCTCACCAGCCGCCGCTCCACGCAGTTCATGATACAGGTCAACCCGATTGACCCATACTGTGCTCATTTTCACTGCGCCTCAAAACCCAAGACGGTGGCTTTATTTTCACCCTCGCCGCGTTCGACAAAAACCGCCCGCAGCGGTGTTCCAATACGGATGTCTTCTGGACGATTCACATCTACTCCGAAAATCTGTGCCGGGATGCGTTCGCCTTCTTCTAACTCTACCACACCCACACAGTAGGGATTTTTGCGGTCATAACCGGCTGCCAGCATGGCGCTTGGTGCAACATATACCACCGTAAACGCTGCCAGTTTTCCCATGCCGCTAAATTCATACGCTTCCAATTCGTTCTTTTGACAATTGGGGCACCAGATGCGCGGAGGGAGAAAAACACGTCCGCAGGCTTTACAGCGCGAGCCAACCAGACGTTTTTCAGCAAGATGTTTGGCAAACTGATGGGTATATACTTCGCTCTCGCTCATCCTGTCATCTCCGCTCAAAGATGTTCACCACGCAGGTTTGACCGGTACCGCCCACATTGTGGGTCAATCCAATCGCCGGGCTGCCGGGAATCTGCCGTTCACCCGCTTCACCCCGCAGTTGATGCCAGATTTCAACCACCTGCCCGACACCCGAGGCACCTACCGGATGGCCTTTGGATTTCAGTCCGCCGGAGGAGTTAATGGGGCGCGTTCCTTTCAAGGAAGTTACCCCATCCTCGGCTGCTTTCCAACCCTCACCCGGCGCAAAGAAGCCCAAATCTTCGCTGGCAATGATTTCCGCAATTGTAAAGCAGTCATGCACCTCGACAGCCCCCACATCCTGCGGGGTAATGTTTGCCATCTCATACGCCTGCTGAGCAGCCCGGCGCGCAGCCGGCAGAGAGGTCAGCGTGGCCCTGTCATGGGTAGCGGCATCACTGGCCTGCCCGCTGCCGATGATGTAAAGTGGAGCATCGCTGAACTGACGGGCAATCTCCTCGCTCACCAGCAGCACCACTGCTGCCCCATCTGAAATGGGTGAGCAATCGTACAGGCGCAGCGGCCAGGCAATGTAGGGGTTGGCACGCGGATCGCGCAGGAATTCAAATTCGTCGTTCCATTCCGGTACCGGTAATCCTTTTCGGGCCGCGCTGGCTTTGCGGGCTTCCATAATCTCACGAATGCGCTGCCCAAACTGAGCCTTGGGATTCAAAGCGCCATGCTCATGATTTTTGTAACCCACCTGCAAAAATACCTGCGGGTCGGCGCCATATTCATGCAGGTAGGCAGTTGCCATGGCAGCATAAAGCGCCGGGAAGGTAAAACCCACTGCGGCTTCATAGACCACATCCGAGGCGGTCGCCAGCGTATCGGTCACCTTTTCGGTGGGCAGTTCACTCATCTTTTCCACCCCGCCTACCATGACCACATCATACAAACCGGAAGCCACTGCCAGCATCCCCTGCCGTAAAGCTGCCGAACCGCTGGCACACGCATCCTCCACCCGGGTTGCCGGGCGGGGCGAAAGTCCCACCCAATCCGTCATCAGTGGAGCCATGTGCGCCTGTCCTTCGAACAGATCCGCTGAATAGTTGGCAATGTAAACGGCTTCAATGTCCCGCGGGTCAAAACCGCGGTCAACCGAAGCCAGCATCTCACGATAGGCCTCAACAAAGAGATCGCGGGTTGCCATGCCGTTGTAGCAGCCAAACTTGCTCATGCCAGCGCCAATGACTGCTACACCTCGCCCAAGTTTCCTTTTTGTCATCAATCCATCTCCCTTCAGGCTCTCTTTAAGAACTGGTGGAACAAAGCGTTAAACACATCCGGTTTTTCAATGTGCGGGCTGTGGGCTGTATTTTCGATGACATGCTCCTCGAATGAACCGCCGGCGGCAGTGTACTTTTCCAGTACGGCGCGGGTTTGCTGCAGCATTGGCTGGGGTGGAGCAACCTCATCGCCGGGCCAACCGGGCACATAACCCAGCTTGCCCAAATTGGCAATATCAAAGAAAGAGGTATCGGAAACGATCAGGTCATGGCTGCCGCGCATCCACAGCACGGGCGGTTTGGGTTGAGCAGCCAGCAGGTCAGGCACATCCTGTTTGAGGTATTTCAACGACCAGCAGTTAACCGGTCCATGCACCCCCGGCGCCACAAACGGCCAGTTGGGTGAGGGGACGAAATCTCCCGGATATCGGTCCGGGCCGGTTTTTTCCATTAAGGAAGCCGTGAGGAAATCTTCTTCCCGTGCGGCACGGAAAGGTGGTACATAGTAAAAAGCATTGATGATGTTGCGCGGCGAGTTGGGATCATCGCTGCCGCGATCCTGTGCCTGAATGCGTTTGACAAACTCCTGATTGACCACCCCGCCGCCTGAACCGGCATGATCCTCGAACAGCGGCGTACCCTCTGCTCCTTTGGTCCCGCCAAACCCAAAGGGAGAAACCGGACAAATCAATGTCGCACTGAGAACACGGGCAGGAAAATCGCCAATAAAGCGATAAATGATGCCCGCTCCCATTGACCATCCGACCAGATGCGCCTTTTCCACACCCATAACGTCCATCAAAGCAGCCAGATCATCCGACCAATCGCGGTAACCGCGCGTGGAATCGATCAGCACATCTTCGGTCCAGCCGTAGCCGCGTAAATCGGGGGCAATTGCCCGAAAACCAGGCGGGAGAGCCAGCATGGTTTCCTCCCAGTAAAGGGCAGCCGAAAAATTGCCGTGCAGGAAGATCACCGGCACACCAGCCGGGTCTCCACTGGTCAACACGTGCATTTTCAAACGCGGGGTCTGAATCA
>NZ_JBRCOK010000072.1:0-11685 GCF_053501535.1 Bellilinea sp.
AAGCGGCCGGGGACAACCTTCCGCATGGGATTTGTATGGGTAGTGAGGGAGACTCCTCACTTCGTTCGGAGTGACATTAATTCTTGTTTGTGTCGCTGCGCTCGGAGGGACACTGCTTGACAAGGTGAATAAAAAGATCGATCGCCAGGACGCAAAGGTTTCTTTTTCACCTCTCTGCGCCTTTGGGTTGAACAGCGTCGCATCCGCAAGCGGCTAAGGCGATAACAATAGTCTGTCCTTTTGGGCGAGTACTGTGTTCGATCAAAAGGATAATTCCCCATTCGTTGTTTGAATGGCTTATCCCAAACGAACGTTTTTAAACAGCCCTTTTCGCCTTCTATCCCGCTCACGGGGCAATGGGGATCACCTGTATTTCAATGGACTGCCACTTTTCGCGCATCTCCTGATACCACTGGTTGATCTCTTTTTCTTCGATTTCAAAAATGTCCACCGTTTCCGGCGGGATACCCAGTTCTTCCAGCCAGCGGCGGATACGCTCCCGGGGGTTGAAGGTGTCTTGCATCTCACTTGAAGGCGCACCGGCTTGCTCCGGCGTGTTTGACTTTTCCGGCTGCAGGAGGACAAACTTTACCGCTTCGCCCTTTTCCAGCAGCGCCTGAATCAGGCCGCCGTTTGCGTAGAGGCTGTTTTCGTCTTTAATGGTCAGGATGATCAAACGGCGCAGGCTTTCCAGGGTGATGGGCGGTAAGGTTTCCACACCCCCCTGAGCCGAAGCCGTTAGCGGCGCAGAAGCATACAACAGCGAGAACAGCACAAACAAAATCCCTGCCAGCATCATCAGCGGACGGAATGCCGGACGGCGCTGTGCTGACCGGCCAGCGCGTTGAGCCGCGCTTTGCGGGTGGGTGTAGCGGTACAGCTGTTCATAGCGTTGCAGGGTGTTTTCCAGGCGGTGCTGTCCGGCGCGCCGCCGGCTGATCTGTCCCATTTCCGCCCAGCGGGCGCGGTTTTCCAGCAGCCAGCGTATCCCTTCGGCAGCCGATTGCGGATTTTGGGGCTGGAAAAGATAACCATTTTGCAGGTGGCTGACCAGTTCCGGTAAGGCCGAAGCATTGGCTGCCAGCACCGGTTTACCGCACGCCATGGCCTCCAGCGTGGCAATACTGAACGATTCGGCATCGCCGGGCATCAGGAATAGATCGGCAGCCGAAATTAAAGCGGGCAGGTTCTCGTGGGGAACGTTTCCCAGCAGATGAACGCGCTGTTCCACCCCGCACTTTCGAATCAGGCGCTTGATCTGCGGCAGGCAGGCTCCATTTCCGGCAATCGCCAGATGAAACTGCTCGTCTTGCAGGGCTGCCAGCCCTTCAATCAATACATCTACCCGTTTTTCCGCGTCCACCCGCCCCACATACAGCCCAATCACCCGGTCGGCTGGCAGACCGAAGTTCTCCAGAATTTTGCGGCGGTCAATGGCGGATGGGGAAGTAAATTCATTCAATCGGATGCCGCAGGAAACTGGGCGGGCCGGCTGGCGGACGCCATGCGCTGCCAGCATTTGGGCTGAACTGCGCGATGGAACGCTGACGGCATCCGCCCGGTTGAGATGATGCGCCACGAACCGCCAGCCAATGGCTTCCACAGCGCGTTTGAAAGGCAGAGGCAGGCGGGCAAAGTACGGTGCGCTGATTTCCGGGCCGGGGTGATGGGTGGCAATCGCCGGGATGCCGCGCCGCCTGGCCTCACCTACGGCGCTCTGGCAAAAGGGAGAGGGGTCTTGAACGTGCACCACATCCGGACAAATCTGATCGAATAAACGCTGCAAAAGCCGCCGGTAACCCACAGCCAGCCGCAAGTCTTTGTGAATGAAGCTCAATCGAACAGCCGGCAGACCAATGATCTTCAGATTCCCGTCGGCTGTTTGAGTAAAGCGAAAACCCGTGCCGGGGCGCACGACCCAAACCTGATGCCCGCGTGCGGCCAGCCCCTGCGCCAGATTGGCGGTGAAAATGGCCTGCCCGTTCAACTCCGGCAGATAGGTGGTCGTACACAACATAACCCGCATATTCTTCTTTCTCCTGCTACTCGACTTTTTCGAGCATGGCACTCACATCTTTGCGGCTGAGCAGATGACGCACGTAAAATGATGCCGCCAGCAAAAACAGGAGGGTAGCCGCAAAGGCCGCATACCGCAGCCCTTGCTGGACGCGTAACAAACTGGAGGCCATGGTATAACCGATGGCTACCATGACCAGACTGGTCAGCAAATTGGTCACAAAAATGATGGGAAACCATTTGCGCAGCGGGACGCGTGCCAGGCCGGTGGCGATCAGCACCGGCACAATTAAGCCGTTGGTGAGTTTGGCGAAGATCAGCAGTTTGACGGCCTGGCGGTGAATGACCTGCCGGAACAGGTCGAGTTTTTCGGCATTTACACCAAACCAGCCGCGCCGGCGCAGCAGCCAGTCAATTTTACCGATATAACCCAATCCATACCACAGCGTATCGGCAATCAAATTCCCCAGCGTTGCGGCAATGAACACCGGCAGCGGATTGAGAAAACCGGCCGAAGAAGCCCCGGCTGCCAGCAGAATCGACACCGGGCCTTCTACCATCACCAGCAGCGTGATGACTGCGTACAGCCACAGGTGCGCCGAACTGGCGCTGCCGCTGCTCAAGGCTGCCCAAAAATTCTGCCCAAAACCGAGTAATTGCTCAACCATAATAATCGTTCGTCCGAAATCAATCTGCACCAAATCATCATTTTGATTAAACCACATCCAGCCATTCTGACAAGGGGCGGAATTTTGGGGTAATCCTATTTTTAGCCGTCAACACCTGCCAGACTGCAGAAGGTTGGAATTAACCCAATGGCGCAAAGACGCAGAGAAGGCAAAAAGGAATCGTTAGCGTCTTGGCGTCAAATCTCTTTTTTCACCCTTATCCCGCTTGAGGATTTTCATTCTGCCAGCAGGTTTGCCAGCGCCAGCAGCCCCAGCCAGTACGAACGCCAGCCAAAACCGGCAATCGTCCCGCGGCAGACCGGCGCGAGCAGCGAAACATGCCGAAAATCCTCGCGCGCTGCCGGGTTGGAAAGATGCACCTCGATGACCGGAATGGAAACGGCCGCTACCGCATCGCGCAGCGCTACCGAGGTGTGCGTATAGCCGGCGGGATTAAAAACCACCCCCTCGACCGTCCGCCGGGCGGTGTGCAGCGCGTCAATCAGTTCTCCCTCATGGTTGGACTGAAAGCAGGATACCTCCAGATTCCACTCGCGGCCGGCCTCGATCAACCGCCGGTTGATCTCATCCAGCGTCAGGCTGCCGTACACCTGCGGCTCACGTTCTCCCAACAGGTTGAGATTTGGCCCGTGCAGCACCAGTACTTTTTTCATCCAATCACCTCCCGCAGCGCTTCTTCGGCAGGGACGATGACGCCGTGCAGCACCTGCCCGGCACGGTGCGGCAGGCTGAAGCGCAATTGTCCGTCCCGCCGTTTTTTGTCCACCGTCAGACCGGCGCGGATTTGCTCGGCGCTCAGGCCGGCGGGGGGATCAACGGGCAGCCCCCACCTGCTGAGAATGGCAGCCAGCCGCCCGCTCAACCCTCTTTCGGCAATTCCCAGCCGTTCGGCGAGGCGCGTTTCGGCCACCATGCCGATGGCTACGGCTTCGCCGTGGCGCAGGCGGTAACCGCTGGATTTTTCCAGCGCGTGGCCGAGGGTATGCCCAAAATTCAGCACCTCGCGCAGACCCTGCTCGTAGGGGTCGGCTTCGATGACGCGCACCTTGACGGCCGCAGCGCGCCGCACCAGCCATTCCCAGCCGCCGCTCCACGCTTGCGCGCCGTCCGCGCAGGCATCCAGCAAAGCCGGGTCGCCGATCACAGCATGTTTGATGACCTCCGCCATGCCGCTGCGCACTTCGCCGATGGGTAAAGTGGAAAGAACCAGCGGGTCGGCCAGCACCAGCCGCGGCGGGTGAAACGCCCCCACCAGGTTTTTTCCCTGCGGCAGGTCAACACCGGTCTTGCCGCCGATGGAGGCATCCACCATTGCCAGCAGGGTGGTCGGCAGGTTGACCCAGTCAACCCCGCGCAAAAAAGCCGCGGCGGCAAAGCCGCTCATATCCCCAACCACACCGCCGCCCAGTGCCACCACTAGGCTGCCGCGCTCCAGCCCGCCTTCCACGAATTGCGCCCATAAATCGGCCGTCGTTTGCAGGGTCTTGTGGGCTTCACCCGCCGGCACAACGCAGCGCCGCACCCGCCAGCCGGCAGCGGTGAGCGGCTTTTCCACCTTCTCGGCGTACAATCGGGCGGTGTTGCTGTCACAAACCAGCGCAGCGGTTCGGCTGCGCCCAATTTCATTCAAATGATCGGCTGCCAATTCCAGAATGCCGTTGTGTACCATCATCCGGTAAGGCCTCTCCATTCCGCGAATGGGAAAAATACCCAGCGCGCAGAGGGCTTCCCCGCCGGTTTCATCCAGAGTGCGTCCATCGGTTGGCAGGCGGGTTTCAAACGAGGCGTAATGCTCGCGGCGCGCTTCCAGCAAGGCTGAAAGGCGTGCCTGCCAGCCATCCTCGCCTTTGAGCAGGGGGCGGGTCTGGCTGGCTTCACCCAGCCGTTCGAGCAGGGTTTGCAGGCCGGCCGTCAGGCAGAGCACCGTGCCGCAGCGTTCTGCCAGCTGGCGGTTGTCCCCGTCCAGCAAGGCGCCCCCGCCCAGCGCAGCCACCCCCGGCGGCAGAGTCAACAATTCTTTCAGCGCAGATTTTTCACGCTGCCGAAAACCGCTTTCGCCCTCTTCCTGAAAAATTTGCGGGATGGTGCGCCCGTTGACCTGTTGAATACGTTCATCCAGATCGTAAAAAGGCAGTTCCAGCCGGGCGGCCAGCCACCTGCCCAGTGTGGTCTTGCCCACGCCCGGCGGGCCGTAGAGAAGAATCCAACCCGGCCGGTTCATTCGGTTTCCTCCCCGCGCCAGAAAACGGGATCATCCTGACGCAGGTGCACATCACTCAGGCGCGCCCGCGGCAGTGCGGCGAAGCGCGGCAGCATCTCCGCCAGCGAATCGCCGCCCAGTTTTTCCAGCAGCGCATCGGCCAGCACGTAGGCCAGCATGGCTTCCACAATGACCACCGCGCGCGGCACCGGGCAAAAGTCGGAGCGCTCGTAGCGCGTTTCCACCGCCACGCCCTCGGCCAGGTCCACCGAACGCTGCGGGTTCAGGGTGGTGGCAATCGGCTTCATCGCCGCGCGGATGAGAATCGGCTGACCGGTGGTGATGCCGCCCTCCAAACCGCCGCTGTTGATCCCCGCTCGTTGCAGATCGCCGCCTGCCAGCAGGATGGGGTCATGCACGAGCGTGCCGGGGCGGGTGGTGTTCTCAAAGGCCGGCCCGATTTCCACCCCCTTGATGGCCGGGATGCTCATCACCGCTGCGGCAAGGCGCGCGTCCAGCCGCCGTTCCCAGTGGACGTAAGAACCCAGTCCGGGCGGGACGCCCAGCGCCACCGCCTCAATCACCCCGCCGAGGGTGTCTTTTTGCTGCATAATCTCACGAATGCGCGCCTGCATCGCCTGCGCGGCTGGTTCATCCGGGCAGGCTACTTCACTGGTCAGCGCGTGCCGAATGCGCTCTTCCAGCGGCAGGTCCTGCAAATCGGCGCGGATTTCGCCAATCGAAGCCACATAACCGCCGATGCGGATGCCGAACTGCGCCAGCAGGTGGCGGCAAACCGCTCCCGCGGCGACCCGCGCCGCCGTTTCGCGCGCCGAGGCGCGTTCCAGCGCCGGGCGCAGGTCGTCGTAACCGTACTTCAACACGCCGCTTAAATCGGCGTGACCGGGGCGCGGAATGGTAAAGCGGCGGATGGGCTTGCCTTTCCAGCGCGAATGATCGCGGTTTTCGATGAATACCGCCAGCGGCGCGCCGGTGGTTTTTCCGTCCATCACCCCGCCCAGAATTTGGGCGCGGTCCTGTTCGATTTTCATGCGCGGGCCGGCCCCGTAGCCGTGCTGACGGCGGGCCAGGTCCTGATTGATGATTTCTTCGTCCAGCGGCAGCCCGGCCGGTAAGCCCTCCAGAATCAGGGTCAAACCCGGTCCGTGTGATTCACCGGCGGTCAGTAACTGTAATCTCATCCTTGTTCTCCTTGCGGGGTGGTATGCGGCTGGCGCAGCGCCGCCCATAAAGCCTCGGCCGGCGGGATGATTCCCGTCCAGCAGGCAAACGCCAGCCGGGCCTGCTCCACCAGCATACCCAGCCCGTTGGCGGCCGGCAGTCCCTGCTGAACGGCGCGGCGCAGCAGTACGGTTTCGGCCGGGTTGTACACCAGATCGTATACCACCGCCTTGCCCGGCAGCGGCAGATCATCGGGATAGGGGCATTCATCGGTGAAGGGGGACATGCCAACCGGCGTGGCGTTGATTACGGCGTTTGCAGAACGGCAGCGCGCCAGCGAGGCCGCCTCCAGAGGGATGGCTGTAATGCGGCCGGGCAGGCGCAGGGCTTTCAGGTCGCGGGCAACCTGCTTGCTCTGTTCGGCGCGGCGTGCCGCCAGAATCACCCGCCAGCCGCGGCTGAGCAGCGCGTAAGCGACGGCACGCGCTGCCCCGCCCCCGCCCAGCACCAGCGCGGCCCCCGCTTGACGGCCGCCGTTCGCCTGCCAGAGCCGCTCAAAATCGGTCCAGAAGCCCTGCACGTCCGTATTTTCGCCGATCAAACAGCTGCCATCGGCGTAAAGGGTATTGACCGCCCCCACAGCCCGCGCCGTGGGGGTCAATTCGTCCAGATAAGCCAGCACATTCTGCTTGTGGGGGATGGTCACATTCAAGCCGTGCAGGCGCAGCGCCGGCGGGGCACGCAAGCCCTCGACCAGAGCGCGCAGCTGCCCCTCGCCCTCCGGCAGAGGCGGAACAGCATACAGGCGGTATTCGCCCTGCAGTCCGGCGCTTTGCAGCGCGGCGCGCTGCAGGCGCGGCGAAAGGCTGTGACCCAGCCGCCCGCCGATCAGCCCCAGCCGCCAGTACGCGGTACGCTCAACATCGTTCATCCGCCGTTTTCAGCCTCCATGCGGATTTTTCCGCCCAGCCCTTGCAGGGTTTCGGCAAAGTTCGGGTAGGATTCTGCCATAATTTCTGCTCCCTGCACAGTGACCGGCTGATCGGCTGCCAGCCCGGCGACGGCAGCCGCCATCGCAATACGGTGGTCGCCTTCCGCCTGAACGGAGGCTCCGCCCCGCAGCCCTCCCTGACCGTAAACCGTGAACCCGTCGGGCTGTTCCTCCACTTTTGCGCCCAGCGCGCTCAGCAGGCTGCACAAGGCGCGGATGCGGTCGGATTCTTTGTGGCGCAGTTCATCGGCCTCGCGGACGCGGGTAATTCCCGTGGCAAAGGCCGCCGCCACAGCAAAGACGGGGAACTCGTCAATCATGGCGGTGACCCGCTCGCCGTGAATTTCGATGCCCCGCAGATCGGCATGGGCGGCAACAACATCCCCAACCGGTTCGCCGCCCTGCTCGCCGCGCGGGATGACCTCGATTCGGCCGCCCATCTCTCGCAGGGCTTCCAGCAGGCCGATCCGTCCGGGGTTGAGCCCCACGCCCGGCAGGGTGATGCGCGAACCCGGCGTGATGCTGGCGGCTACCAGCCAGAAGGCCGCCGCCGAAGTATCCCCGGGGATGGTCAGATGGAAAGGCGGCAGAGCGGCGGGGTGCGGGTGGATGGTTACTCCCCAGCCGTCTTCCAGCGGGCGGCTTTCGATCTCCACCCCCAGCGCGCCCAACAAGCGTTCGCTGTGATCGCGCGAGCGGTGCGGTTCGATGACCGTGACCGCGCCTTCGGCAGCCAGCCCGGCCAGCAGCAGGCAGGATTTCACCTGCGCGCTGGCAACCGCCAGACGGTGGGTGGTGGCGCGCAGTGGCTTACCGGCCGGCCGTTGAGAAAGGGTCAGCGGGGCGTGTTCGCCATCCGCCGAATCAATCGCCGCCCCCATTGCGCGCAGCGGTTGGAGGATGCGCCCCATCGGGCGGCGGCGCAGACCGGCGGAGCCATCCAGCACGGCGGCTGTGTTGCGGGCGGCCAGCGCCCCCGCCAGTAAACGCAGGGTGGTGGCCGAATTGCCGCAGTTCAGTGCCGCTGAGGGATTGCGCCAGGGCTGCCCCTGGACGGTCAGCGTTTCGCCGTCCAGATGCCACGCCACCCCTACCTGTTGGAGAGCGTTCAGCAATGCCCGCGTGACGCCCGAATCCAGAAAATGCTCGATGCGGCTTTCCCCTTCCGCCATGGCAGCCAGCAGAGCGGCGCGGTGCGAGATGGATTTGTCGCCCGGCAGGTTGACCTCGCCGCGCAGGGGATGGCCGGGAAAGACGGTCAGACGGCTCATGCTTTCTCCTCCGCTGAAGGGCGGGTCAGTTGCATCCGCCGGCGGGCGGCTTGTTCCAGTTCGGCGGCCAGGGCGGGGTAATCTTCAGATTGCAGCAGGTGGCTCAGGTAGGCGATCTCCCTTTGTAAGCGAACCAGGCCGGGCAGCAGATTGGCGCGGTTGTAACGCAAAATGTCCAGCATGATCGAAAGCGGGGTTTCTGCCAGCCGGGTGGTGGAGCGAAAACCCGGCCCGACCAGTGCGGCGGCCTGCGGAGGGGTAATGCTTGCCAGCGCAACCGCCGTCAGGTAGGGCAGGTGGCTGGTGGCGGCCACCATTGCATCGTGCTCGTCAGCCTCCAGCCAGACCGGGTGCGCGCCGACTGCGCCGACCAGCTCTTCCGCCAGCCGGCGCGCCGCCGGGCTGGTGCGCGCCAGAGGGGTGAGTGCGAACGGCGCCCCGCGGTACAGACCGGCCTCGGCTTCGGACAGCGAAGAACGTTCCTTACCGCACATCGGATGCCCACCCAGCGGGTCGAATTGCGGCGGCAGGTCGGCCATTTTCTCCACCACCGCGCTTTTGGTCGAACCCAGATCCAGCACCACCGCCGGCCCCGGGTGCAGGCCGGGCAGGTCATCCAGCAGGCGCAAAATCGCCGAAAGAGGGGTTGCCAGAATGATCAGACCGGCCTGCGGAAGGACTACTTCAGGCAGCGTACTGACCCGATCGGCCAGTCCCATTCTGGCGGCCTGCTCGACCACGGCCGGGTTGTGATCCATGCCCAGCAGTCCGGCGCACCGTCCGCGCAGCGCCAGCGCCAGCGAACCGCCCATCAGCCCCAGCCCGACAATGGCAACCGTCTGCTGTGCCAGTGGGCGATTAAAACTGGGGTCTTCGGCCATTATCGCGCTCTTGGGGGAAAGATTCGCCCAGCGGCGGGGCTACCGTGCGCCCGACCGCTTCGGCTATGGCGCGCACCTGCCGCACCAGTTCGGCAAAGCGTTCCGGTTTGAGTGACTGGCTGCCGTCCGAGAGGGCTTCTTCCGGGTGGGGATGGACCTCGATGATCAAACCATCGGCCCCGGCGGCAACGGCGGCGCGCGCCACCGGCGTGACAAACTGCCACAATCCCGTGCTGTGACTGGGGTCGAGCATGACCGGCAGGTGGGTGAGCGATTTCAACACCGGCACGGCGTTGATATCGGTGGTGTTGCGCGTTGCGGTTTCAAAGGTGCGGATGCCGCGTTCGCACAAAATCACCTGACGGTTGCCGTGCGAGAGGATGTACTCGGCGGCCATCAGCAGCTCCTCGACGGTGGCGCTCATGCCGCGTTTGAGCAGGGCCGGTTTGCGGGTTTCGCCAATGGCGTGCAGCAGGGCAAAGTTCTGCATGTTGCGCGCCCCAATTTGCAGCACATCGGCGGCTTCGCTGACCTGCTGCACCTGTTCGGTGGCCAGCACCTCGGTCACAACCGGCAGACCGGTGGCTGCCCGCGCCTCAGCCAGCAGTTCCAGCCCTTCGCTGCCCAGTCCCTGAAAAGAATAGGGGGAGGTGCGCGGCTTATACGCCCCGCCACGCAGCGCGTGCGCCCCCGCTTCGCGCACGGCATGGGCAATTTCCAGAATCTGGCTGCGGCTTTCCACCGAACACGGGCCGGCAATCAGCAGCACAGCACTGCCGCCCACCTCCCGCTCGCCGATTTTGACCCGCGTATCCTGGTCGCTGAATTCGCGCGAGGCCAGTTTGTAGGGTCGTAAAATCGGCAGCACGCGGTCCACCCCTTCCAGCAGCATGAACTGGTCTTTGGAAACGGCGCGGTCATCTCCGATGGCGCCGATCACCACCCGTTCGGCGCCCTGAGAGAGGTGAACGCTCAACCCCTGACTGCGCACGCGCGCAACCACATTTTCGACTTGTTGCGGTGTAGCATCCTTTTGCATAACGATTAACATTCAGACCTCCTTTGGCTTATGAATCGGATAAATCCGGGCGCAGGCCGGCCGCCTCTCCCAGATAAACATGACGAATGGCAGATGAGGGTAAATTGCAGTTCCAGTGAATCAGCACGCGGATGCAGCGCGGCAGGGCGCCGGGGACGGGGATTTCCTGGGCGCACATCAACGGCGTTTCACCCCAGCCCAGTTGACGGGCGGCCTCCGCCGGAAAGGCCGAACTCAAATCCGGCGTCACGGTGAAGAAGATGCTGGCGGCATCCGCCGGTTGAAAGGCCGGATTGGCTTGAGCAATGGCCTGCAGCAGGCGGCGGGTGGCTGCCAGAATGGCTTCGGGCTGATCATTTTCTACCGTAATCGCTCCGCGGATACCGCGTACAACCATTGTTTCACCTCCGATGAGGAAAATAAAAAGGCGGCGCCGGTTGCGCCGCCTCAGGTATGGATGAGTCCCGTTTCCCTTTAAGCGTTACGCCCGGCAAGCCGTGCAGCGTTGCCGTAAAAGTAATAGGCGTAAAACCAGGGGGAAAAGCGCATAGGATTCAGGATAATGTCAGAGATTATGCAATAGTCTATCTTAATTGGGGGGTTCGAGTCAAGAGGTTTTTTTTGGAATTTGTTTAGGATTTTTTGTTTCCTAAATCTTCAACGAACCCGTGCCGTACAATCTCAAAAAGGCTTCGGCTACCTGTGGATCAAAGTGCCTGCCGGCCTGATCCTGGATGTACTTCAGCGCGTCGCGGATACTCCATGCCGGGCGGTAAGGGCGGTCGGAGGTCAGGGCATCGAAGACATCCACCACGGCAAAGATGCGCGCCGCCAGTGGAATTTCCTCACCTTTCAAGCCGCGCGGGTAGCCCGTCCCGTCCCATTTTTCGTGATGGCAGTAGGGGATCTCGATGGCCGGACGCAGGTATTCGATGGGGTAGAGCATCTGGTAGGCGTAAATGGGGTGCAGGCGCATCAGCGCCCATTCTTCGTCGCTCAGCGCCCCGGTTTTTTGCAAAATCGCATCCGGCACACCCAATTTACCGATGTCATGCAGCAGCGCGCCGCGCCGCATGTGAATCAAATCTTCTTCGCGGACGCCCATCTGGCGCGCCAGCCGCAGGGTCAGGTCGGTTACCCGCAGCGTGTGATTTTCGGTTTCTTCATCGCGCAAATCCATGGCGCGTGACCAGCCCTCGATGGTGGCTTCGTAGGCGGCCTGCAGCTCGCGGTTGGAGCGCTGCACGGCTTCAAAATTTTGAATGCTCTGGATGGCAATCGCCGCCTGATTGGCAAAAATTTGCAGGCTGTTGAGCCATTCATCGCCGGGCTGAAACTCGCGCCGCGCAAACATCTCCATGACGCCCATCAATTGTCCCTTGGCAATCAGCGGCGCAACCGCCTGAAAATGAAACC
>NZ_JBRCOK010000073.1:0-12064 GCF_053501535.1 Bellilinea sp.
CGTTAGCACTGGTGAGTGTCACTTCGTTCGGAGTGACATGATTGGATTAATGCCCTTTTGGGCGAGTGCAACAGGCGCGGCAATTTCCGGCCGTGGAGGGAGACTCCTCACTTCGTTCGGAGTGACAGGATTGGTTTACGTCACTGCGAGCGAGCGCAGCGGGCGCGGCAATCTTCCGCCCAAGAGGGAGAATCCTCACTTCGTTCGGAGTGACAGGACAGGTTTACGTCACTGCGAGCGAGTGTAGCAGGCGAGGCAATTTCCCGCCGTGAGGGGAGACTCCCGTTAGCACTGGTGAGTGTCACTTCGTTCGGAGTGACATGATTGGATTAATGCCCTTTTGGGCGAGTGCAGCGGGCACGGTAATTTCCCGCAGCAGGGGACCGAAAATCTCAAACTGGAAGCGAAAAGGGTATATCCCGAATTGTTGCTAAATTCATCCACGCCGGTGAGGGGGCAAAACCTTTTGCCTTATGCCGGCAAGCAGTAATCTATATCGGAGGTGATTTGTGGAAATTTTGCTGGCTCTATTTGTCCTTTTGATCGGGTTTGCGTTGTACGGCCTGAAAGTCCTTTGGGAGAAGATCGTCGAATGGCTGAAAGGCAAACCCCCCTCCGACGAGGGGTAAGGCGCGGGCGGCAGCCGGAATGGATGACCCCGCCCTGATGTTCAATATCCGGCGTTAGGAACGAACAGGAAAGGTTGTCATGCAATCAGAATCTGCCTGGAAAAGGGAATTTGAAGATGAAAACTCTGCTGGGAAATTTCAAGTACAGCGGTGTCCCGCTACACTTTGATACCGAGCGCATCCGCAGAACGGGGAACATGGTGTTTGTCGGCAGTCATTACCGGGCAAACGCCTTTTTAAGTTTCCTGAATGACATAAAAAAAGGCGAGGCACAAATTCACCTGCACTGCCTGCTTGAAAAGTCGCCGTTTTCCTGGCTGCAGGAGACGCCTGCCTTTTGCTGCGCAAGCCGAACGCTGGAGGAATTGCAGGCTGCCCTTCCTGAAACACCCCGAAGCAGGTATTTTCCGACCAGTCCCACTGACACGGACGACCGTATCACCATCCCCTATATCCTTGTCATGGACGACCTTGTAGTTGTGCATAACAACAGGCTATTTAACAGGGTTGTGGGTGGGTTGCATGCTTCAATTCTGATGAGATGCAACAATTTTGTCCTGCTGGGTGTGGTTTCCCCGCTGGAGATGACTTTCTTTGACACAGACAGGTACAACACCTTCTTCTTTGCCCCCTTTGAGGAAGACAGTTTTTTATGTCACTTTGTGAAATTTGGAGCAATCTTACCTTCCATGCTTGCCGATAATGAACTGCTGGTTTACATAAACGGTCAGTGGGATGTTCTTATCGTGGACAGCAGGTGGCTGCCCTCTTGACAGACCGTCAGGATCATCCATGCCCGCCGGGGCGTTCCTTCTCCGCCTCTTCTCAACCCTTTCCCGCAGTTTGGTGGAGAGGCGCAGCACATCCCTGTTCATCACCCATTCATCCGGGAGGAAGCGAAATGAACTCGTTTTTGTGGATTTTTGTACTTTTTATTGCATTGATCGCGGTTTCGATTGTTGTTAAAGTGGATGATATTGACCGTCCCGAGGCGCAGGGTGTCATCGCCCTGCTGGTGGCGGCCGCGCTTCTGGAAGGTTACCGCGTCCGCGGTGTATGGAAAAAGGAGCGTGAGAAAGAGAAACGAGAAAAGGAGCAGGAAATGACCTGCGCCGAATGTCCACTGCGCGAGCTGGCAATTGGCGCAAAGGATAGAAGGCGGCAAGGTTGATCCCCTCGCGGCGTCTTTTGAGCGGGCGCGGCAGTCTCCCGCCCTGGAGGGAGACTCCCGTTAGCACTGGTGAGTGTCACTTTGTTCGGAGTGACATTAAGTTGGGTTGGTGTCGCTGCGCGCGGAGCGGCCTTTGTCCTTTTGGTCAAGCACGGCGAGCGCGGCAATTTTCCGCAGGTGGGGGTGGAAATTTTTATCCTGTCATGATATAATGAGAATGCGTTTGGGGTGTAGTCGCCCTGAGCACGCCATGTGAAGACCGGGATGGTGGGCGCTCCAGCAAACGTATACCCGTCAAGAACTCCGGTGGTGCAAATTACGCGAAAAGCACGCTCGGCAACGAGAGATGCAGTCCTAGCGTAAGACTGCCCGGAGTTTTTTCGTTTAAGATTGCCTTCAATCCATGTGGGTGGGGGAATATCATTGGTTTACGTCACTGCGAGCGAGCGCGGCACTTTCCCGCCGTGAGGGGAGACTCCCGTTAGCACTGGTGAGTGTCACTTCGTTCGGAGTGACATGATTGGTTTACGTCACTGCGAGCGAGCGCAGCGAGCGCGGCAGTCTCCCTTCCTGGAGAGAGACTCCTCACTTCGTGCGGAGTGACATTCAATTGGGTTGCTGTCGCTGCGCGAGGAGTGACATCGTTCTATAAAGAGATGGATCGCCGGGACGCTGAGGGCTGGTGGGTTTTGCGCCCCTCAGCCGCGCTGGCGCGGGTAGGAGCCCAGCACGCGCAGAAAGGTGGCATACTCGCCCAGATTGCGCAGGGCGTTCTGCACCCGTTCTTCCGCCGTGGAACCGGCCAGGTCAATGTAGAAAAAATACTCCCACGGCTTGCCCACCAGCGGGCGCGATTCGATCTTGGTCAGGTCAATTTCGCGCAGGGCAAACACGCTCAGCGCCTTGAACAGCGCGCCCGGCTGATTTTTGAGGCTGAAGACAATCGAGGTCTTGGCGTCCGCGCCGGGCTGCACCGGCTGGCAGGCAATCAGCAAAAAACGGGTGAAGTTAAGCGGGTTGTCCTCCAGCCCCTCTACCAGCACCTGCATGCCGTACAGTTCGGCGGCGCGGCGCGAGGCAATTGCCGCCACACTGCGCTCGCCGCGCTGGCGCACCAGCTGCACCGCCCCGGCGGTATCGTGGACCGGCTCGCTCTTCAGCCCCATCCGGCGCAGGTTCTGGCTGCACTGCGCCAGCGCTTGCGGGTGGCTGATCACCCGCTGCACCTCCTCCAACCGCACACCGGGCAGGGCGATCAGGCAGTGGGCAATGCGCAGGTGATGCTCGCCAACCACATGCAGGTCGTGCTGCAGCAGCAGGTCGTAATTGCGGTGAATGCTGCCGGCCAGCGAATTTTCGATGGGGATGAAACCCAGCGCCGCCTGCCCGCTTTGCACTGCCTCAAACACCTGCTCGAAGCTTTCACACGGCAGGCTGACCGCTTCGTCACCCAACCGGTCAAAGATGGCCGCTTCCGAGTAGGCGCCGGGTTCACCCTGAAAGGCAACCCGTACCGCGCTCATGCGTTAACCGGCTCCAGCCAGTGCTGGTAACGCTCATCCTCACCGCGCACCACATTATGGAAGGCCTGCATTAACCGGTAGGTGAGCGGGCCGCGCCGCCCATTGCCGATGACGCGGTGGTCAATTTCGGTCACCGGGATGATTTCCGCCGCCGTGCCGCTCACAAAGCACTCATCGGCAATATACAGGTGATCGCGGCTGATCTGGGCTTCCTGCACTTCACAGCCCATATCGCGCGCCAGGGTGATGATGGCGTCGCGGGTGATGCCTTCCAGCACTGCCCAGGTGCCGGGCGTGTAAATTATCCCCCGCCGCACGATGAACAGGTTTTCGCCGGTGCATTCGGCCACATAGCCCTGCGGGTCGAGCATGATGGCTTCGTCAAAGCCCAGCCGCGCCGATTCGGTCTTGGCCAGCACGCTGTTGGCGTAATTACCGGTGATTTTGGCTTTGGTCATCATAATGTTGGGGTGCAGGCGGGTAAACGAGGAGATGTTCATGCGCGCGCCTTTCTCCAGCGCTTCCTCGCCGAGATACGCCCCCCAGTACCACGCCGCAATCCCGACCCGCGCCCAGCCGACATCCAGATTGAGGTTTTTGACCTGACTGTCGAAGAAAATCAACGGGCGGATGTAGCAGGAATCGAACCCGTTGGCGCGCACTACCTCCTTGCAGGCCTCGACGACCTGCTCCTCGCTGTAGGGCAGCGACTGAAAGCCGAGAATCTTTGCCGATTCAAACAGGCGCTGAATGTGCTCGCGCAGGCGGAAAATCGCCGGCCCGCGCGGTGTGGCGTAACAGCGGATGCCCTCAAACACGCCCAGCCCGTAATGCAGGGCGGAGGTCATAAACGGCACCATCGCCTGCTCATTTTTAACCAGTTGCCCGTCCAGCCATGTATAGCCCTCGTTTTCGGTCATGATGAATACTCCTTTGATGAAAAATTAAGATGGATGTTCAAATGAAAGCCGTTCCAAAACGGCCTCGGTCATCGCCTGGGTGGAGAGGCTGCCGCCCAAATCGCGGGTGCGGCAGCCCTCCTGCAGGGCGCGTTCCACCGCCTGTTCCACCGCACGCGCCGCTGATTCCTGTTTCAACCCGTAGCGCAGCAGCAGCGCCGCGCTGAGGATTGCCCCGAGCGGGTTGGCAATCCCCTGACCGGCAATATCCGGCGCCGAACCGTGAATCGGCTCGTACAGGCCGCCGCCGGCTGCGCCCAGCGAGGCGGAAGGCAGCAGGCCCATCGAGCCGGCCAGCACGGCGGCTTCATCCGTCAAAATATCGCCGAACATGTTTTCGGTGACGATGACATCGAAGGCGGCCGGGCTGGCAACCAGCCGCATGGCGGCCGTATCCACCAGCACATGCTCCACCTGCACCTGCGGGTAGCGTTGAGCAACCTGCTGGACGATCTGCCGCCACAGGCGCGAGGTTTCCAGCACATTGGCTTTATCTACCGAGGCCAGCCGTCCGCGCCGCGCGGCGGCCAGCTGAAAGGCCAGCTCCACCACCCGCTCGATTTCGTAATCCCAGTAAAACAGCGAATCCACCGCGCCGCGACGGCCGTTTTCCTCCAGACGGCGCTTGGGCTGACCAAAATACAGCCCGCCGGTCAACTCGCGCACCACCAGCAAGTCCACGCCGCGCAGTTTTTCGGGACGCAGCGGCGAGGCGTCTATCAGCGCCGGATAGACCCGTACCGGCCGCAGGTTGGCAAACACGCCCAGCCCCTTGCGCAGCGCCAGCAGGCCCTGTTCGGGGCGCACCGGCGCGGTTGGGTCGTCCCATTTGGGTCCGCCCACCGCCCCCAACAGCACCGCATCGGCCTGCTGACATTCCGCCAGGGTGGCATCGTCCAGCGCCGTGCCCAGTTGATCAATGGCACAGCCGCCGATCAGGTGTTCGGTGTAATTCAATGTCAATTTGTAATGGGCGGCGGCGGCATCCAGCACCTGGCGGGCGGCCTGGGTGACTTCGGGTCCAATCCCGTCGCCGGGTAAAACAACGATGTGAAACGGCATAAGGTGACTTTTCCTTTCAATGAGCTGCTTCGGGCTGGGGTTGGGCTTCGACCACCAGAACGCCGTACTCGATGGCATCGGTCAGCGCCAGCCAGGAGGCCTCGATGATGTTGGTGCTGGCGCCCACCGTTCCCCAGGCGCGGTGGCCGTTGCGGGTTTCGATCAGCACGCGGGTGGTGGCGCTGGTGCCGTTGTTGCCGTCCAGAATGCGCACCTTGTAATCCGAAAGGTGAAAGCGGGCAATTTGCGGGTAGTAAGGCAGTAACGCTTTACGCAGGGCGGCATCCAGTGCGGCAACCGGCCCGTTGCCCTCCGCTGCCGTGTGAATCACCTCCCCGCCGACCCGTACCTTGACGGTGGCTTCGGCAATCATGCCGCGCCCGGCGCGGTGTTCCACCGCGGCGGTAAAATCCACCAGTTCAAACGGCGGCTGATAATCGGCCTTCTGACGCAGCAGCATGAGCATGACCGAAGCGTCGGCGGCCTCGAAGGAGAAGCCTTTGGCTTCCAGGGCTTTCACCTGGCGCAGTGCCTGATGGAGGTTGATCTGATCATCCAGCTGAATGCCGTTTTCCTCCGCCTTGCTGATCAGGTTGCCCCGTCCGGAAAGTTCCGAAACCACCACCTGCGAGCGGTTGCCGACCAGCGCCGGGTCAATGTGCTGGTAGGAGCGCGGCGTGCGGCGCATGGCGGCCACATGAATGCCGCCCTTGTGGGCAAAGGCATCCCGCCCCACATACGCCAGATGTTCATCGGGCGCCAGGTTGGCAACTTCTGCCACATAGTGGGAAAGGTCGGTCAGCTGCGCCAGATGACCGGCCGGCAGGCAGGTATAGCCCATCTTCAATTCAAGGTCGGGGATGATCGAGCACAGGTTGGCGTTGCCGCAGCGTTCGCCGTAGCCGTTGATGGTGCCCTGCACCTGCACGCACCCTTCGCGCACGGCGGCGAGTGAATTGGCAACCGCGCACTCGCCGTCATTGTGGGTGTGAATGCCCAGTCTGGCGTGCGGGAAGCGCGTCCGCACCGCGCGGACGATCTCGCCGACCTCCCACGGCAGGCTGCCGCCGTTGGTATCGCACAGCACCACGGTTTCCGCTCCGCCGCGCAGGGCAGCCGCGAGGGTCTGCAGGGCGTATTCGGCATCTTCTTTGTAGCCGTCGAAAAAGTGCTCGGCATCGTAAATCACCCGCCGCCCCTGCGCGGTCAGGTAAGCCAGCGAATCTTCGATGATGCGCAGGTTGTTTTGCGGGGTGGTGCGCAGCACCTCATGCACATGCAGCAGCGAGGACTTGCCCACCACCGTGCAGACCGGCGCTTTCGAGTCCAGCAGGGCGCGGATGTTTTCATCCTCGGCGGGGGTTTTGTTGACCGCGCAGGTCGCCCCGAAGGCGGCAATCACGGCGTGTTTCCACTCCATCCCGGCGGCGCGGGCAAAAAATTCGGCGTCCTTGGGGTTTGAACCCGGCCAGCCGCCCTCGATGAAGGCCACACCGAGTTCATCCAGCCGCCGGGCAATCGCCAGTTTGTCATTCAGTGAAAGCGAGATGTCGGTACGCTGGGTACCATCGCGCAGGGTGGTATCGTAAATTTCGATTTTCATATTCTCACACTCCTGTGGAACCACTAAAATTGGCGCTGCGCTTCATAACGGGCAATTTCAGCCTCCAAACCGAGCAGATAGCCCAATTCGTCCACACCGTTCAGCAGGCAGGTTTTGCTGAACGGGTCAATCGGGAACGGCGCCGAAGTGCCGTCCGGCAGGATGACGCTCTGTTCGGGCAGATCAATCGTCAGGGTCAGGTGGGGGTCGCGGCTGAAGATGTCCATCAGGCGAGCGTGTACCTCCGGCGGCACTACCACCGGCAGCAAGCCGTTTTTGAGGGCATTGTTGCGGAAGATATCCGCGATGGTGGTGGAAATCACGGCGCGGATGCCCCAGCCGGTCAGCGCCCAGGCGGCATGTTCGCGCGAAGAGCCGCTGCCGAAGTTATCGCCGGCCAGCAAAATCTGCGCGCCCTGCACGTGGGGTTGATTGAGGACAAAATCGGGATTGGGGCCGCCGTCCGGCAGGTAGCGCCAGTCGGCAAACAGGCTGGCGCCCAGCCCGTTTTTGTCGGTGGTTTTCAAAAAACGCGCCGGGATGATCTGATCCGTATCCACATTGCTGACGGGCAAAACGACCACTTTGGAGGTCAAACGGCTAAATGGCTGCATGGCAACGGCTCCTCAGGAAAGATAGGGACGCGGATCGGTGATGACGCCGGTCAAAGCCGAGGCAGCCGCGGTGAGGGGACTGGCCAGGAAGGTGCGCCCGCCCTTGCCCTGCCGCCCTTCAAAGTTGCGGTTGCTGGTGCTGATGGCATACTGCCCGGGCTCGAGCTGGTCGCCGTTCATGGCAATGCACATCGAACAGCCTGGTTCGCGCCATTCGGCGCCGGCTTCCAGAAAGATACGGTGCAGGCCTTCGGCTTCAGCCTGTTTTTTGACCTGCTGCGAACCGGGCACCACCAGCACGCGCAGACCGGGCGCCACTTTACGCCCGCGCAGCAGAGCGGCGGCCTGGCGCAGGTCTGCCAGCCGCCCGTTGGTGCAGGAACCGATGAAAACGGCATCCAGTTTGTGACCGAGCAGCGGCGCGCCCGGCTGCAGCCCCATGTAAGCCAGCGATTTTTCCAGCGCAGCGCGTTGAGCGGAATCGCCGACCTCGTCGGGAGAAGGAATGCGCCCGCTGATGGGTATGCCCATGCCGGGGTTGGTACCGTAGGTGACCATCGGTTGCAAACGGCCGGCATCGAGGGTAATGGTGTGATCATAAGCGGCGCCCTCGTCACCGGGCAGGGTGCGCCAGCGGGCAACGGCGCGTTCCCACGCCTCACCCTGCGGGGCATAGGGACGTCCGGCAAGAAATTCAAAGGTGGTATCGTCCGGGGCGATCATGCCGGCGCGGGCTCCGGCCTCGATGGACATGTTGCAGACGGTCATGCGCTCTTCCATGCTCATGGCGCGGACGGCTTCGCCCATGTATTCAAACACATAACCGGTGCCGCCCGCCACGCCGATCTGGGCAATCAGCCCGAGGATGACATCCTTGGCGGTGACGCCGGGGTTTAAGCGTCCCTCAATGCGCACGGCGCAGGTTTTGGGTTTGCGCTGCAGCAGGCACTGGGTGGCGAGGACATGCTCCACTTCGCTGGTGCCAATCCCAAAGGCCAGGGCGCCAAACGCGCCGTGCGTTGCGGTGTGGCTGTCGCCGCACACAATCGTCATGCCCGGCTGAGTCAGGCCCAGTTCAGGGCCGATGACGTGCACAATGCCCTGATTGGGGCTGCCCAACCCCATCAGCGGGATGCCAAATTCACGGCAGTTTTCCTCCATCTGCAGAATCTGGCGGCGGCTGAGTTCATCGGCAAAGGCCAGGCGGCCGTCGCCGTTGCCGTTGGGTTTGGTGAGGGTGGGGATGCCGTGATCGAGTGTGCCGACCGTGCGTTCCGGGCGGCGCACGCGCAGGCCGCGCGCCCGCAGTCCGCTGAACGCCTGCGGGGAGGTTACCTCGTGCACCAGGTGCAGGTCAATATACAGAACGGCGGGCGAATCCGGCGGTTGAACGACGACGTGGCTGTCCCAGATTTTTTCAAACAACGTTTTTGGGCGGCTCATACGCATTCCCCGATTGGCGAAGATGTTGTTCGTAGGCGGTGCCGTTCATTTCGGCTGCCGGGGTGTGGGGGTGACTTTTCATCAGAAAATCGGTCATATCCCAGCCGGACGGGATGGTGTTGGGGCGCACAAAGGCTTGTGCCGGGTCGTTTTCATCGAAATAGGATGAGAAAATGGGGTTCATGGTTCGTTCTCCTCTCTGGCGAATGAATGACTTTGGAAAATTCCTCAACCAACCGGCTGAACCGCCGATTGTTCCACATTACCGTATTGACCGCTGGCGACCAGCAGTTTGTTGAGCGCAGCCAGATAAGCCTTGACACTGGCTACCACGATGTCGGTATCGGCGCCGTAACCGCCAAAGGTGCGCGGCACTTCGGCTTCGCGCTGCGGGCTGATTTGCAGCAGCCCGTCGCTGCCCTCGATGCGCACGGTCACTTCGCCCAGCGCGTCAATCCCTTCGGTTACGGCGTGGACGACAAATTCCTGCAACGTGTTGGGGGCTTTGACAATGGCATCAATGGCTTTGTAGGCGGCATCCACCGGGCCGGTGCCAACTGCCGCGCTGACGTGCAGCTGGCCGTCCGGGCCGCGCAGGCGCACGGTAGCGGTGGGCATGCCCATCGTCCCACAGGCGACCTGTAAGCCGTCCAGAGCGTAAAATTCGCGCGGCTGGTACAGTTCATCGGAAACCAGCGCTTCCAGGTCGGCATCGGTGATGGTCTTTTTGCGGTCGGCGAGATGCTTGAAGCGTTCAAACACCTGATCCATTTCGCCTTCATCCAGCGCGTAACCGAGCGCCGCCAGACGGGTGCGCAGGGCATGCCGCCCGGAGTGTTTGCCCAGCACCAGTTTGCTCTGCGTCGCGCCGACCGTTTCCGGGCGCATGATCTCATAAGTCAGGGAGTGCTTCAGCATGCCGTCCTGATGAATGCCGGCTTCGTGGGCGAAGGCGTTTGCCCCCACAATGGCTTTGTTGGGCTGTACCGGCATGCCGGTGTAGTTGCTGACCAGTTTACTGATGCGGCTGATCTGGGTGGTGTCAATGCCGGTGTGCAGGCCGTAGTACTGTGGGCGGGTGTGGAGCGCCATGACCACTTCTTCCAGCGCGGTGTTGCCGGCGCGTTCACCAATGCCGTTGATGGTGACCTCCGCCTGACGCGCCCCGGCGCGCAAGCCGGCCAGCGTGTTGGCCGTCGCCAGCCCCAGGTCGTTGTGGCAGTGGACCGAAACGATACAGTTTTCGATGCCGGGTGTGTTCTGGATGATTCCGGCAATCAGCGCGCCAAATTCATCCGGGGTGGTATAACCCACCGTATCCGGAATGTTCAGGGTGGTTGCCCCGGCGCGGATAGCAACGGCCAGCACCTCGTAGAGGAATTGCGGGTCGCTGCGCCCGGCATCCTCCGGGCTGAACTCGACATCCTCGCATAAACTGCGGGCATAGGCCACCATTTCGGCAACCCGTTCCAGCACCTGCTGGCGGGTCATGCGCAGTTTGTACTGCATGTGAATCTCGGAAGTGGCGAGAAAGGTGTGAATGCGCGGGCGGGCAGCCGGTTGAACGGCCTGCCAGGCCTTGTCAATGTCGCTTTTTGTGGCGCGCGCCAGCCCGCAGATGATCGGTACCCGCCCGCCGTCGGTGGAATTGCCCACCTCCACTGCAATGCGCCGCACGGCTTCCAGATCATCCGGCGAGGCGGCCGGAAAGCCGGCTTCAATCACATCCACGCCCAGACGCGCCAGCCCGCGCGCCACTTCCAGCTTTTCGGCGCTGGTCATGGTTGCGCCGGGCGACTGCTCGCCATCCCGCAGGGTGGTATCGAAAATTCTGACATACGAATCGCTCATCGCTTTCCTCCTGAACCGCTAAAGACCTCAGGCGTTTTTCTGCCAGTTTTCGGGGCGCAGGGAGCGCACCATGGCGCCGGCCTGCCACATCTCCGATTCACGCATCTGACGCAGCTCTTCCGACAATTTCTCCTGATAGTCCGGCTGGCTGTTGGCCTCCAGCACGCGGCGGGTTTCTTCCCCGCTGGCAACCGATTGATACAGGCGTTCAAAGACCGGCAGGGTGGCCTTGCGGAACTCGTGCCGCCAGTCCAGCGCGCCGCGTTGGGCGGTTGCCGAGCAGTTGGCGTACATCCAGTCCATGCCGTTTTGGGCAACCAGCCGAATGAGGCTTTGGGTCAGTTCCTCGACCGTTTCATTGAACGCTTCGGAGGGGGTATGCCCGTGGGCGCGCAGGGTCTGGTACTGGGCTTCCATGATGCCGGCCAGCGCGCCCATCAGCACGCCGCGTTCGCCGGTCAGGTCGGAATAGACCTCGTGTTCAAAAGTGGTTTCAAACAGATAGCCGGAGCCGATCGCAATGCCCAGCGCCAGGGTGCGCTCGCGCGCCCGGCCGGTGTAATCCTGCGCCACGGCAAAACTGGAATTAATGCCGCTGCCCGCCAGAAAATTGGCGCGCACGCTGGTGCCCGACCCCTTGGGGGCGACCATGACCACATCCACATAGGGGGGCGGCACCACGCCGGTCTGGTCTTTGTACACCACGGCAAACCCGTGGGAGAAGTACAGGGCATCGCCTTCTTTGAGGCACGGGCGGATGCGTTCCCAGGTCAGTTTTTGGGCGGCATCCGAAACCAGATATTGCACCACCGTGCCGCGGGCGGCTGCTTCTTCCATGGGGAAGAGCGTTTCACCGGCCACCCAGCCGTCGCGCTGGGCTTTATCCCACGACTTGCCGCCCGGGTTGACCCCGACGATCACTTTGATCCCGTTATCGCGCAGATTCAAAGCCTGCGCCGGGCCTTGCACGCCGTAACCCAGCACGGCGACGACTTCGTCCTTCAAGACTTCCTGCGCCCGGCTGAGTGGGAATTCATCGCGGGTGACCACTTCTTCTTCAACGCCTGCAAAGTTCATTCTTGCCATGTCCGTTTCTCCTCACATTTCAGTTTTCGGAAATTGTTTCGGGTTGGGGGTGCGTTTGGCCGTTGCCGTTGAGCGGCAGGTACAGCGGTGTGCTGCCGCGCTCCATGGCGACCACGCCGGTGC
>NZ_JBRCOK010000074.1:0-11385 GCF_053501535.1 Bellilinea sp.
TTCCAGGCGGGCATCCATGTCCCATGCTCCCAGGTGATCAATTTTTTCCTGCACTTCGCCCTGTTTTTCGATTAGCGCGCTCATTTCTTCATCCGTCAACGGTTCCGCAAAGCGTTCGCTGATCCGGTTGAATTTCTCCAACAGCTGCATGGCTTCCTGCACGCCTTCGGCAACAATTTCACGCACGGTCTTTTCCTCATTTAATTGCGGTTCCTGCTCCAGCAGACCCACCGTGTAACCCGGCGCAAGTACGGTTTCGCCGTTGAAGTCCTTTTCCACCCCGGCCAGAATGCGCAGGAGCGTACTCTTGCCGGAACCGTTCAAGCCAATGACTCCAATTTTGGCGCCATAAAAATACGAAAGATAAATATCCTGCAAAACCGGTTTCCGGTCGTAATACTTGCTGACGCCGATCATCGAGTAAATAATTTTGTTGGGTTCGTTTGTCATGGCAGCCTCTCTGTGGTTGATTTTACCTTAACCGCGCGCTTCCCATACTGATGACACAACTTCCCCGGATGGTCTGCGTATACACTCTTAAGGTCTGTTCGGAAAAGCCATTCAAATGGCTTTTTGAAAGCTGTGATTGCGCGCAAGCGCCGCAACCGTCCGCATGACCCACACACCTTCCCCTACCCCAAATTGCCAGGCGATGTGAGGGATCTGGAATGGACTTTTTTCGCCGCTTGCGGGCGTCTTTCTACAAGCAATCTGACGTTAACCACGATCATTAAATCTGGATTACAATCAACCCGTCATGGATGCAAAATCACTTTCGATGCTGGAATTTCCCAAAGTGCTGGAACGGCTGGCCGGTTATGCCGATTTTTCCGCTTCTGCCGAGCTGGCCCGCAGTCTGCGGCCCACCGCCGATTTGCAGGAAGCTCTGGCCCGCCAGGCCACCACCAGTGAAGCCCGCCGTCTGCTGAGCGTGAAATCGGAAGTCGGCATTGGTGGAGCGCGGGATGTGCGCCCGCTGGCCGAACGCGCCGCGCGCAGCGGTGTGCTGCTGCCCACCGAACTGCTGGAAATCAAATCCACCCTGATCGCTGCCCGCGAATTGTTTCGCACACTGGAAAACAAGCAGACGGAATACCCGCATCTGGCAGCCATTGCCCAGCCATTGGCACCGCCGCCCGGACTGATCGAAGCCATCTCGCGCACCATCTCCGAACGCGGCGAAGTTCTGGACAGCGCCTCGCCCAAACTGGCTTCTCTGCGCGCCGAAATCAAGGTAGCCCATGAGCGGCTGCTTTCCCGCCTGCAAAAAATGCTGCAGGACCCCAAAAATGCCCCCCACCTGCAGGAAGCCATCATCACCCTGCGGAATGGGCGCTATGTCATCCCCCTGCGGGCCGAATCGCGCGGGCGTATCCGCGCCATCGTCCACGATCAGTCGTCCTCAGGCGCCACCCTGTTCGTCGAACCGCTGGCGGTGGTGGAACTCAACAACGCCTGGCACGAACTGCAGCTGGCAGAAAGGGATGAGGAACGGCGCATCCTGAGTGAACTTTCTGATCAGATTGGGGCACACAGCCCGGCCATCATCGCCATCGTGGAAGCCCTCGCCCGCCTTGACCTGGCATTCATGTGTGCCAAATACGCCGATGACCTGCACGCCGCCGAGCCGGTACTGACCGCCTTCCGCAAAACCGGCCACGAAAAACACCCCGGCAGTACTATTGTCCTCTATCAGGCGCGCCACCCCTTGCTGGATCCTCAAACGGTAGTGCCGATTGACGTGGTTCTGGATGAACACACCTACGCCCTGGTCATTACCGGCCCCAACACCGGCGGAAAAACGGTTACGCTGAAAACCGTCGGGCTGCTGGCGCTGATGGCACAGTCGGGGCTGCACATTCCTGCCCAAAGCGGCTCGGCACTCAGCATCTTCCGCAACATTTACGCCGATATTGGCGATGAACAGTCCATCGAACAGTCGCTTTCCACCTTCTCCGGTCACATCACCAACATTGTGCGCATTCTGCGGCGGATGGACTCGTTTTCGCTGGTGGTGCTGGATGAGCTGGGCGCCGGCACCGACCCGCAGGAGGGTTCCGCGCTGGCACGCGCCATTTTGGGTTATCTGGTCGAAAAACGGGTTACCACGTTGATCGCCACCCACTACCCCGAGTTGAAAGCCTATGCCCACGCTACGCCCGGCGTGGTGAATGCCAGCATGGAGTTTGACCTGCGCTCGCTCAAACCGACCTACCGCCTGACCATCGGCTTGCCGGGACGCTCGAACGCGCTGGCGATTGCCGAACGGCTCGGCCTGCCGTCTGAAATTCTTGAAGCCGCGCGGGGCATGATTAACCCCACCGACCTGCGCGCCGATGACCTGCTGGATGAGATTCACCGCCAGCGCGAACTGGCGCGTAAAGCACGCAGTGAAGCCGACCGGCTGCGCTCTCAGGCGGAAAATTTGCGCCGTGAACTGGCGCAACGGCTGGAAAAGATTGAAGAAGAGCGGCATCAGATTCTGGAAAAAGCCCGCCAGGAACAGGAAAAGGAAATTGCCGCCCTGCGCGCCGAGCTGGATGCCCTGCGCCGGGAATTGCAGCGCGCGCGCCAACCGCTGGAGGCGCTCAAACCACTCCAGGAACGCCTGGAAGAACTGCAAAGCGAAGCCGAAAAACCGGTCGTGCGTACGCTGATTGAACCTTCCCGTCCATTACGCCTGGGAGACAAAGTGCGTTTGCGCTCGCTGCAAATGGACGGGGTGATTACTGCCTTGGGTCAATCGGAAATCGAGGTACAGATGGGGAATCTGCGCCTGCGCGCCCGTCCGGAGGAAATTGAACGCCCGGGCAGTCCTCCACCCGCCGAAGCTCCGCCCGCACCAGCTGCAGCCGCAACCCGGCCGGTTTCTGCGGCTCGTCCGTCGGCATCCCGCCCGGCTGTATTCAGCCCTTCCCCCGGCATGGAGCTTGACCTGCGCGGTCAACGGGCAGATGAAGCCCTGGAAGCCCTGCAGCGCTATCTTGAATCGGCCTATTTGAGCGGAATGCCGTTTGTGCGCATTATTCACGGAAAAGGCACCGGCAAATTGCGTCAGGCCGTGCGGGATTTCCTCAAGCAAAACGAATTTGTGACCGGCTGGGAAACCGGTCTGGAAAGCGAAGGCGGAGAAGGGGTAACCGTCGTCCACCTGCGGGAAGGATGATCCATCCTCCATTCTTGCCAAAAAACAATCTCCCGACCGGAAAACAAAGAGCGATCGTGTTGATCCCCATCCACGATCGCTCTTTCATGCGGATGACCCCTAGTAAATCCGCCCGAACTGGCTTGTTTGTTGATGCTTTTATACCAGCCGGGCATTGACGGAATGTGGACAAAATGTGAGCAAAAAATTACAAAATAATGCGCGAATCAAGTCTTTCGCGTAGTCGAATAAAGCAATCGGTCAGCCCCACTGCCCGCGCCTGATCACCCAGATACCCCATTAAGCCGTTTAACTCCCGCAATCTTTCCTGACGCTCTTCGAGCGAGATGGGCAGCCCTAAAATCAGTTCCAGCCCGGCAATCTCCGCCCAGAGAATCCCCAACTCCCGCCCACGACGGATCAGTTGACGACCGTCTTCAATTGCCCGACCGCTATCCTCATCGCGGACCAGTTGGGCAGCAATCCAGTAATAGATCAGCCCAAGGGCAGTTAATCCATGCTGTTCAACTTCGTTTTTCAGTTCATCCACAGTCTGGGTATCCAGCTGGCGGTTGGGATCCAGCGCTCGACTCAGCACCTCTCCCATTTGCGCCGGCAGACGGATGATTTCCAGCCTCGATTCACGGCTCAATTCGATGGATTTGTGCAGGAAGGGGAAACCGTTCTCCGGCTGACCGTTGAGCACCAGGCCTGTACCCAGCCGGAAGAGACACTCCATGGCGCTGATCGGGTTACGGCTGATTTCCAGACCGCGCCGGTAATATTCAACAGCCGATTCATAATCCCGCAGGAAGGTCAGCAAATCACCCTGAATGCAAATCGCCCGCGCCAGAATATCGTCGTTTTTGCCGCCCTCCATCAGCCGAATGGCTTGTTGACTGTCCTGCCATGCACCTTCCAGCGCACCCCGGTAAAGGCGGATATTGCCGCGAACGGTCAAGAGATACGCCAGACGTATTTCATCTCCAACCGCCTGTGCCATCTCGATGGCTTCTTCGCAATGCTGCATGGCAGGATTGAATTCCGCCAGCAGATATTCACTCAACGCCAGCCACATCAGGGCATCAATGCGGAATGCCAGCCCGGCCACCGAGAGACTGCTTTCCAGCGCCTGCTGCGCCGCTGCGCGGGCCTGCTCGGGTCGTGCCAGTAAAAGATAGTTGTAAGCCAGTTTTGCCTGCGCCTCGGCTACCACGCGGCTGGTACGCTGATCATGGATGGAACCGGCCATCTCCAGAACATTTTCCAGCGAATAAATCGCTTCCTGATGGCGAAGCAATTGGGTGAGGAAGTCCGCCCGGCGGTTTCCGGCTTCGATCATTTCGTATGGACTGCCGGATTGCCGCAAGAAGGGAATGGCATGTTCCAGTTGGGCCAGCGCAAGGCGTGCCTGTTGACGCAAACCAGCCACCCGTGCCAGCCCGCTGTAAGCAGTGCCGATCAACAAGGGCGAGTAACGCAACTCCCCAAAGCGCAGCAATGCCGCATAATTCTGTTCAGCCTGCTCCAGCTGATTTTGCCGGCAGCAAAACTCTCCCCACTGGGCATACAGACGGTATAAATGCCCCTCCGTCAACTCCGTTTCAATACGCGGCAGGATTTTTTCTGCCCGCCGGAAAGCGCTTTCTGCGGCTTGAGTCTGATGATGTGCGATTGCATTCTCGGCTGTGAAAAGCCAGTATTGAAATGCGCGCAGGTTTTCACCGGCAAGCTCAAAATGACTGGCAATCCGCTCGGCATAGGCGGCGCTTTCTTCCAGAGCCATGTACGCCTCGGCAACCCGCAAGTTGAGCAATTGCAGCCGCGCCGGGCTGAGCTCGAACAGCAGCACTTCGCGAATCTTGTCGTGGATGAATGCGTACTGACGGGAATGGTCTTTGGAAACCATCGGGCGGATCAGGTGGGTTCGTTCGAGTTCCTCGATGACCCGCACACATTCTTCAATATCCAGTTGTGCGGCCGTCTGAAGCACACGCAGCGGGAAGGCGTTGCCAATCACCGCCGCGGTAACCAGCGCCTGGCGGGTCTGCGGCTCCAGCAGGCGCAGCCGCTCCCGCGCCAGCGCATGAATGCTGCTGGCAAGCGGCAGATGCGGAATAACTTTCAGCTGATTGACATTCAGATTGAAATCCAGCACGGCGCGCAGGGTTTCCAGCACAAACAGAGGATTTCCGCCGGTTTCCAGCGCCAGCCGATCAATCAATTCATCCGGCGCGGGTTTGCCCAGGGCAAGGCGCACCAGTTCGCTAATTTCATCGCGGTTGAGCAATTCCAGCTTGCTGTGGTGCACCATCCATGGAATCTGCGACTGACTGAGAAAACGCTCCAAAGCCGGGTTGGGTTCTTCAGGCCGCGCCGCAACCACCAGCAAACCGCGTTGAGAAAACAAGCGGTGATCGAGCAAATAAGCCAGCACGTGAAAGGTCAGCTCATCGCACCACTGGGCATCGTCCACAAACAGCAGCAGCCGCTGACGGCGGGAAAGAATGCGGAATAATTGCAAAAACGCTTCGGCTATCTGCTGATGCTGAAGACTGAGCGAAATTTCAACGGGTGGAGAAACATCCGGCCGCAAGGAGGGCAATTCCGGCAACAAGGTGGTCAGGTAACTGACCCAGACGAAATCTAACTGATGCCATTCCTCCACCGTTACCGAATGGCGCAGCAGATCAATCAGCGGCTGGTAAGGTAATTCGGACAAATGCGAGAAACCCGCCGCCAGCAGCAAGCGCGGCGCAGGCTGCAGCGACTGGTAAAATTCAAACACCAGCCGCGATTTACCGGCGCCGCCCTCCCCCCAAATCATCTCCACACCGCCGCGCTGTAAGGCCAGTTTGAGGTCCGTCAGCAGCTTTTTCCGCCCAACAAATGGCAACTGCAGGGTAAGCATGTTGTGCCATGGGGTCACCATTTGAGAGGGTGGAAAATCCGCCGCTTCGCGAATGCGCTGGCACAGGTTGTTCAGGATGGTGGGCAGTCTTTCACCCAATGACTCGTACACATGCCGGATCCGATCACATTCGCCAAGCGCTTCACTGCGCCGGCCTAAATCGTACAGCCACTGGATCAATTGATAATACAGATCTGGATTTTCTTCATCCAGCTGAATGGCTTTGCGAATCCAATGCACAGCATTTTCCAGATCACCGCTGATGGCGCAATGCTCGCTCAAGGTTTCCAGCAAATTCTGAAAACTGTAAGAAAGTGACTGGCTGGTTAAACTCAGCCAGTGATCCAAGCCATCGGTGGATGGCAGATTGGCTCCGGCGAGGAATTCCGTTCCGCGCCACAAATTGACTGCCTTGACCATCTGCTGGTAGATGGCTTCGGGCAGGGGGGTGTGCATGCCGCGCTGCAGGTAAGGGCGCACCTGCTCCAGCAAAGCCTGATACTCGAGCAAATCCACATAGACCTGCTCGCTATCCAGCCGAACATGATCCTGCGTGGCTACAATCAGGGAAGGGTCAGGTAGCTCGGCGCGTAATTTGCTGAGCGCTTCGCGAATGTGACGGCGGGCGTCTTCCTCGCTCTCCTCCGGCCAGAGCAGGTCCATCAGCACACTGCGCCCCACCGGATCAGGTTGACTTGCCAGATAGAAAAACAAAGCCCGCAGTAGACGCCGCTTGATGTGGATTTCCTGCTCGTCGTAGAAAACCCGCGGTGAGCCCAGCAGAAGAACGCGCAATTGTTTGGCGCCTTCCTCCATGGCCGCATCTACCTCCATTCCGTCATACAGCCAGCTTCGCTGTCTGTCATACCAGTCTGCCTGCCAATTGCAACGCCCGTGCCTGTGCCATTTGCAGGGTCTCACGGGCAGCGTTGAGGTTAACCTGAGTTACAGCACCCAGCATTTGCGCCAGTTCAATTAAGCGGGCATCTCCTTCCAGCAGTTCAACCCGGGTAGAAGTTCGCCCGCCCTCCACCTCCTTGCGCACCGAAAAGTGCTGATCGCCAAAGGCGGCCAGCTGCGGCAGATGCGTCACACACAATACCTGATGCTGGCGCGCCAGCAGCCACAGCTTTTCACCCACCACCGCACCAACCCGCCCGCCAATTCCCTGATCAATTTCATCAAAAATCAAGGTGGGAATCGAATCGGCCTGAGTGAGTACCCGCTTGAGGGCCAGCATCAAGCGCGAGGTTTCACCGCCTGAAGCAATTTTCACCAGCGGTTTCAAGCCTTCCCCAGGGTTGGGGGCAATTAAGAACTCCACCTGATCCACACCATTCTCATCAAACGCCAGCGGATCACCCGCGCCGTTCAGGCTGAGGCCGTGCGGGTCTGGCTGTGTGCGTAAATCCACGCTGAAGCGGGCGCCGGCCATGCTCAAATCGGCCAGCTCGGCTTCAACCGCCTTTGCCAGTTGAGCGGCGGCAGTCTGCCGAATTTGGGAAAGGCGGGCAGCCAGTTCGGCCAGCTGCTGACGCAGGTCTTTTTCTTTCTCCTCCAGTTCGGCAATCCGTTCGGTAGCATGGGCAATCGTTTCCAGTTCCTGCCGGGCAGAGCGGGCAAACGCCAGCACCGCCTCGATGCTGCCCCCGTACTTGCGTTTGAGCCGGTGAATCAAATCCAGCCGTTCTTCCACCTGCTCCAGCCGGCGCGGGTTGAACTCAATTGTGTCCAGATACAGGCGCAGATCGCGGCTGATCTCCGCCAGCGTATCGTTGACCAGCAGCGCTTGTTCTGCCAGCCGGTTTTGCTCCGCGTCAATGCGCGCCAGCCCTTCCAGCGCTTGAATCACCTGGCCGAGCAGATCGGTCAGGGCAGGCGCATCGGGTAAGCCTTCATCCAAAAGATTGAGCGCTTCCTGCGCCAGCGAGGATAAATTTTCAGCATTGGCCAGCCGGTTGCGTTCCTGCCGCAGGGTCTCCTCTTCTCCTGCTTGCAGGCGGGCTTCTTCGATCTCGCGCGCCTGATATTCCAGCAGGTCGGTGCGCCGGGCGGCATCCTGTTCGCTGTGGCGCAGGGTTTCCAGTTCCTTCTGGGTGCGGCGCAATTCACGGTAAACCTGCTGATAGGCCGCCAGGGTTTCATTGGAAGCGGCAAACCGATCCAGCAAATTCAAATGCTGGCGCACATTCAGCAGCGAAAGATGCTCGGACTGCCCGTGAATATCCACCAGAAAACTGCCCAATTCGCGCAGCAGAGTCACCGAAACGCTGTGACCGTTGACGCGCGCCGTACTGCGTCCGTTCTGGCGAATTTCGCGGCTGATCAGAATGGACTCTTCATCCTCCAGCAAATCCTCCCGTTGCAGCAGTTCGAGAATGGCCTGGCGGTTGGTCGGCGGAATGAGAAAAAGCGCTTCAATGCTGGCTCGCTCGGCGCCGGCGCGGATGAATGTTGGTTCGGCGCGTCCGCCGAGCAGAGCAGTAATCGCATCCAGAATGATGGATTTGCCCGCGCCGGTTTCACCGGTAAAGGTGGTCAGACCGGGCTGCAGGGTCAACTCCAGCGATTGGATGATGGCAAAATTCTGGATGCGTAATTCGGTCAGCATTTGGATTCGTTCATCGAATTTGAATTCCGGTCAACCGGTAGAAAACGGTGCTGGTGACCAGCACCACATACAGCACCTGCCAGATCAAGCCAAAAAGGTTCAAGACACCCATTCCCATTACAATCGCCAGCAGATTGATCAACGGCAGAATGGCGCCGCCCGCACCGGCAGCCAGCGTGGCCGTGTTGTACAACAGACGGGCGCGCCGCTTGCGGGTAACACTGCGCACCGCCTCGGCAATAATCACACCGGCGATTGGCGCCAGAAAAATTGTAAAAAATCCCAGAAAAGAAGTCAACAAACTTCCCAAAAACCCCAGCAAACCGGCAACCGCCAGCGCAAGGGGGTAATCAAGCCATTGGGCGGTTTCAAATTTCTTTTGCTGCCCGCGCAGGCAGTCACGGCAGCGGTAACCGGTTTCGGTCAGCACAGCACACTCCACACAAATCGGCCGTTCGCAGCGATTGCAGCGCAGCAACGTTTCGCGGTTGGGATGATTGACGCAGTAAAGTTTCGGTTGTGCATCCTCGATCATGATAAATCCTCAGCGGCAGGGTTTTGTTCCATGTAAGCGGTCAGATTGCGATAAAAGTAACCATAATCCTGAAAACGGACAAAGCGCACCATCTCCGGCAGGGCATCCACGCGCACCGCGTCACCATCCTCCATGGTGATTGGCGCCTGTCCATCCACACTCATTACCGCCTGATGACTGGTGTGGACGGTCACCGTGACCACCGAGCCTTCGGAGAGAATGATGGCGCGGTCCAACGAAAGATGCGGGGCAACCGCCACAATGAGAATGTTACGCAGGTCGGGCGGCAAAATCGGCCCGCCTACCGCCAGCGCGTAAGCCGTGGAACCGGTTGGGGTGGCCACAATCAAACCGTCCGCAATGTAGGTCGCCAGAGCATAGCCATCCACGCTGGCTTTCAAGCGCACCGGGCGGACGAACTGCCCGCGGCAAACCACCACTTCATTCAGTACACTCCAGCAGCCCAGCGACTGCTCACCGCGCAGGTGTTCGGCGCGCAGCATCATGCGGTTTTCGAGTCGGTAACGCCCATCCAGCAGGCGCGGCAGCAGCTCGCGCCACTCATCCCGCTGCACTTCCATCAGGAAGCCAAAACGTCCCAGATTGATTCCCAGTACGGGGATGCCCAGCTGCGCCCCCAGATGACCGGCGCGCAGCATGGTGCCGTCGCCGCCCAGCGCAATCAACAGGTCAAATTTGCCATCTCTGATCTGCTGGCGAAAGGCCTTATCGGGCATGGGCGCGCTGATCACCTGCTGAACGCCCCGCCCTTGCAGAAAACGGGCAATTTGCTCGGCTTCCTGCGGTGCATCCACCAGGAAGGGGTGATAACCAATCGCAATCCGCTGGGGGATGAGTTGGCTGCTTTCCATGAGATTATTATACCCGTTTGGAAAGGAGAAAAAATAACTGAATAGATGCTTGTATCAGACCCTTAGGTTGAGTTATATCGGTTCAGGCGAAAAATTAATCAGCGGTATAACCACCCGGCTGAGAAGCATTGTTAGGAAAAATTTTCCCTGGCTCGGATTTTATAAGCCTCCGCCGAGGAATTCTACTCTCCTCGGCGATAGGTTTGTGTATATAATGTAGTTTTGGGATAAATCTAAAACCTGGCTGTTAATGCAACACCCCCTCCCGGCCTCCCCCAAAACCGCATCAGCAGTTTTGGGGGAGGTGCAGGGGGGCCGAAAATCCTCAAACTGATTTGAAAAGAATTTATCGCAGATTGGTGCTATACCAGTCAATTTCAGGCTGCCGTAAAGCCGCCGTCAATTACATAGGTGTTTCCATTGATGTAACTGCTCTCATCCGATGCAAGGAACAACATCAACTGGGCAACCTCTTCCGGGTAACCATACCGTTTGAGCGGTACCTGCGCCACAAAACCCTGTTTGACCTGATCGCCAGCGCCCGGCGCCGCCATCTCCTCAATCGAACGCATCATGCGGGTTTCAATCGGCCCGGGGTTGACGGTATTGACTCGAATGCCTGCGCTGCCAAACTCCAGCGCCGCGCTGCGCATCATGCCGATCACAGCATGTTTACTGGTGACATAGGCTGAAAAACCGGGAGAACCGACCAACCCGGCCACCGAAGAGGTAATGATAATGCTTCCGCCGCCCGCCTGCAGCATAGCCGGTATGACATTCTGTAAACCCAAAAACACCCCGCGCACATTGATGGCAATCACTCGGTCAAAAGTTTCCAGCGGGTATTCGGGGAGAGGCTTGACCACGCCCTCAATTCCGGCGTTGGCCAGGAAAACATTGACCTTGCCAAACCGTTCAATGGCTTTTTGCACCATCCCCCGATTGCCTTCCGGGGTGCTGACATCAGCGACAAAATAATCTGCCTGTTCACTTCCCAATTCCGCAGCCAATTGCTGAAGTGCACCCTCGTTGATGTCCACTAACAACACTTTACAACCCTCTGCAATGAAACGCCTTGCCGCTGCCGCTCCAATTCCCCCTGAACCGCCGGTGATAATAGCCACCTTACCATCCAGCCTGCCCATGACTAGCCTCCTCTCGTAAAAATGAGCCTAAATTTGGTGATAATTATCCATTTACAATTCTATAAAAAATTTCAAAACGATTCAACGGGCAATTGAATTTTGCACAACTCTTAACTTCCGATCAAAGCGCGGGTAAAACTGGTAAAATCAACGCCATGCGTTACCA
>NZ_JBRCOK010000075.1:0-11777 GCF_053501535.1 Bellilinea sp.
CCCCCAATGATTTCCACCTCGACCCCCTCCACCACCGCCCTGCCGAGCAGCGAACGCATGAAGGAAGATTCAACTTGCCGCACCGGTTCGACCATCCACCCCTCCAGCCGCTGTTGAATCTGAATGGCACCCAGCGGGCTGGTTTGCACGTCAATGTCATGCACTTGCAGCGGCATGCCCTGCAGCACCATTCCCACGCTGCCGGTCAACGCCCAGGCTTCCGGCAGGCCGGTCAGTTGTTCCAAAATGGTCTGCAGGGCGGTTTCAAATTCCCGCGGCAGCATGGCTCAACGGTTCAAGGCATCCGAAAAACCGGCTGCCGGTTTTGGCAGCGAAGATGGAACGGTTGAACGGGTCAGCGGGCGGACGGCCGCCAGTAAAAGCGCCATGCCCATCACCCCGCCGAGGGTGAGCAGGGTACTGGCGGCGGGTGAAATGGTATTGAGCAGCACACCCTGCAGCCACGGCAGCAGCATGGCGCCGATGCTGGCCATGCCGTTGATGATGCTCATCGCCCTGCCGGCCTGTTCCGGGAAGGAGGCGCTACTCAGGGATACGGTGGAAGGAAAGATGGAGGCGAAACTGAAACCGGTCAGCAGGATGCCGGCCGCGCTGAGCGTCAGGTTGCCCCGGCCCACGACCATCAGCAGGCTGCCGGCCAGCGCCCCGCCCAAACTGAGCGCGAGGATGCGCACGGCGCTCAGCCGCATCCCCAGCCCCACCGTCACCAGCCGCCCGGCGGTCAGCGCCAGCCAGAAAGCGGAAGCCGAAAGCGCGGCCTGTTCGTACGGCAGGTTGGCCGTGCGCTGCATATAGACCGTAATCCATCCGCCGAAACCGTTTTCCACCCCCACATACAGCATCAGCAAAAAGGCCAGCAGCCAGACCAATCGGCTGCGCAGCAAAACACCCAGTCCGCTTGCCAGATTTTGCGTAGCGGCGCGGCCGGGGGCGGGAATACGCAGCCACAGAAACAGAACAACCTGCACAGCCAGCAGACCGCTCACCAGCCACAGGATTTGCCGCCCGTTACCGGTTTGACCGGCAATCAGGCCGACCAGTGCCGGGCTGAAAAATGCCCCCACCCCGAAGAACAGGTTGAGCAAATTGAGCGCCGAAATGGAACGGTCGGCATACACCCGCGCAATCAGCACATTGGTAGCCAGCACAATCGCCCCGCCGCCCAGGCCGGTCAGGCTGAACAGCAGCAAACTGAGGGGAAAGGTGTGGCTGAACGGCAGCGCCGCCACACTGCCCATCAGCAGCAGGGTAGCGGCCAGCAGTAGCGGCTTTTCGCCAAAGCGGTCGCTGAGCGGCCCGCTGAGCAGTTGAGAAATCAACGAACCCATGAAGTAGAAGGTGAAAATTTGCCCCATCCGGCTCAAATCCACCTGATTCAGGGCCGAAAGTTCCGGAAGCAACGGGCCAAACGAAGCCACTGTGACGCCCAGCGAAAAGAAAAACAGGCAGCACAGCACCAAAACGATCCAACGAGAGTGTGTTTTCAACGCCATGACCTTCACATGATTTTCAAACGGCTTCATCATACCCCATTTTTAGCCTTTGTGATACCATTTAACCCACTTACCATGCCCACCCTTCAGGATATTTTCCGCAAATTACCTCCCGAAACGCGCGATGTCTTCCGCATCGTGTGGGAATCGCTTTCGCCGGCCGACCGCAGCACCCTGCAGGCCCTGCTGGGGGGTCTGCCGCCGGATGCCAATCTGCTGCGCCTGCTGATGCGCCTTTCGGCCCACCAGTTCCGGACTGCCTTTGGGCAGAAAAGCCGGATTGCCATCGTCGGCCCGGCCAATGTGGGGAAATCCACCCTGTACAATCAGTTTGTGCAGCAAAAGAACGAACGCGCCGAAGTCGGCCCGCTGCCCGGCACAACCCGCGCCAATCAGGAAGCCGATACCGGTCTGTTCCATGTGGTGGATACCCCCGGGGCAGATGCGGTTGGGCAGGTGGGCGAACGCGAACGGGAAGAAGCTCTGAGCGCTGCCGCCGCTGCGGATGTGCTGATCATCGTGTTCGATGCCATTCAGGGCATCAAACAAACCGAACTGGATTTATACCAGCGCTTGAAGGCGCTCAACAAGCCCTACATCGTCGTGATGAACAAGATGGATCTGGTGCGCCGCCAGTCCGCGGCGGTGATTGCCCGCGCCGCTCAAAACCTCGGTTTGGAAAGCGCGCAGGTGCTGCCGCTGGTGGCGAAAAGCGGCGAAGGTCTGCCGCAAATTCTGGCCGCCATTGCCGCCCTGCAGCCTGAAATCACCGCCGCGCTCGGACAGGGTCTGCCGCACTACCGCTGGCAGCTGGCCTGGCGTTCCATTGTCAGCGCGGCATCGGTTTCGGCGGTGATTGCACTGACCCCGCTGCCGATGATTGACTTCGCCCCGCTGATCGTCACCCAGTCGGTCATGGTGCTGGGGATTGCCCGCATTTATAATTACCGCATCACACTCGAGCGCGCCCGCGAGCTGGCGGCTACCTTTGGGCTGGGGCTGCTGGGGCGTACCCTGTTCGGCGAATTGAGCAAACTGGGCGGTCTGCCGGGCTGGCTGCTGGCAGCAGCCATTGCCTCCTCCGTAACGGTGGTGATGGGCTATGCCGCCGTGATCTGGTTCGAGCGCGGCGAGAAACTTTCGGCAGCCTCCCTGCAAAACCTGACTCAATCGCTGACCGCCATGTTCCTGGAATCCCTGCGTGGACTGGGCAGACGCCAGCCGGGCAAAACCAGCCTGCAGCAGCGCATTCAACAAGTCCTGAATCAATCTCCCCTCGCAGAAAATCGCAGCCTGCTCGATGACCACCTCAAAGATCAATCTCCAAACCCTGGCGAATAGCCGCTTCGGCGTCTGGCTGGCGCTGGCCGTCAGCAAACACACTCCCCCGTGGCTGGGCTACCGCATCGCCGACCTCGGCGCAGCCATCACCGCGGCGCGGCGCAACAGTCCTCTGGTGCGCGCCCTGCGTGCCAACCAGTGGGTCATTTCCGGCGGCGGATTGGGTGAAAAAGAAATCCGGCGCGCCGTTTACGAGGTACTGCACCAGCACACCCACGGGCTGTATGACTTTTACCACAACCTTGAACGCCCGCAGGAAGTCCTGCGCCGCACGGATTTTGACCCATCCTTTGCCGATCTATTCGAAAAGGTCAAAAGCGGGCAGTATCCGGCATTGTTCCTCACCCCGCACACCAGCAACTTTGACCTTGCCGGGCGTTCCCTGGCGCTGCGCGGGTTGAACTTTCAGGTGCTTTCCTTTCCGCGCCCGCCTTCCGGCTATCAACTGCAAAACCGCATCCGCATGGAAGTCGGCATCGAGGTTACGCCAATGAGCATCGAAGCCACCCACAAGGCCAAACAACGCCTGCGCAGCGGCGGCGTGGTGTTGACCGGTCTGGACCGCCCGCTGGCGGATGCCCGTCTGCGTCCGCGTTTCTTTGGCCGGCCGGCGCCCCTGCCGGTGGCATATGTCCATCTGGCGCTGCAGTGCGAGGTGCCGATGTTCGTGGTTGCCTGCGTCAGCCCGCGCCCGCACTTTTACCGGCTGGTGTGCAGCCCGCCCATCTGGCCACAGCCCCATCCCGACCGGGATACGGAGTTATTAATGAACGCCGAAGCGGTGCTGGCTGAAGCCGAGAAGATCATCCGTGCTTACCCGCACCAGTGGGCCATGTTTTACCCGGTCTGGCCGGATGTGCAGGTATAAGGGGCTGGTCTGTCCGAGCGCAGCATTGCCGCGCCCGCTCAAAAGGACAACCAAGGTTTACGTCATTCCGAGCGAAGCGAGGAATCCCTCACCTTGCTTATGATCAGCCAAGCGGGAGATTGCCGCGCTCGCTCCGCTCGCTCGCAATGACGTTAAACCAGCCATGTCACTCCGAACGAAGTGACACTCACCAGTGCTGACGGGAGTCTCCCACTCTGTCCTCATAACCGCCATGTCGGAGATTGCCACGCTCGCTCCGCTCGCTCGCAATGACGTTAAATCAATCATGTCATTCAGAGTGCAGCGACACAAACAAGAATTAATGTCACTCCGAACGAAGTGAGGAGTCTCCCTCACTACCCATACAAATCCCATGCGGAAGGTTGTCCCCGGCCGCTTCAATCGCGGAAGATGCGCACCCGGCGGTGCGGTTCCTTGCCGTAGGAATGCGACACCAGCTGCTGGGCGCGCGCCATTTCGTGCTGCATCCGGCGGACGCTGGCCGGCGCCGGGGGCAGGTCCACAAAACGCTGCCCGTTCAGCACGTTCTGGATGGCCACCTGCGTTTGCGCAGCAATGATCTCCCACTCGGTCGAGTTGCTCTCCACGCTCAGGTTATACAATTCCGCCAGCGACTGCTCCATTTGATTAATGGTATTGGCGCGCAGCACATAGATCGGCATGCGCCGCTCTTCGGCTTCCACCACCGGCTGCTGGCGCGAGCGGTAATAGGTGCGCAGGGTCATCAACACATCGGCTTCGTCCAGATTCTGCACCACCAGCGCCGGCACGCCCAACCGTTTGGCGGCCTGCGCCAGCCGGTTGCGGGCAACCCCGTAGGCGTAAATGCGAATGGTCTGCAAAGGCGCGGATGGCTGGGCGTTCATCTCGGAAGGCAGCAGCATCTCTTCGCTCACCCGTTCAGCGCCGGTGGGGAGGGAGCGCCCGCCTTTGCGGTTGAACGGCTGGGTTTCACTCCCGTTGGCATAGGTGCGCCGGCTGGTTTGCGGCAGCGGACGCGGGGCAGCCTGAGCCGGCGGCGTTTCAATGTGAATTTCGCCGTTTTCATCCCGGTAGCGGATTTCCGGCGGCAGCGGGTAGCCGCGCACCAGCGAATCCACCGCGGCAGCCACATCCTTGTGAACGTGCATGCGGTCGCGCTCCTGAATCTCGATCAGCACATCAAAAGTGGGCGGCGAGCGGCGTTCCAGCACGGTTTTCTGCGTCCCGCGCCGGCGGGCCTCTTCATCCGAAAGCGTGACCGATTCGATCCCCCCGATCAGATCGGACAAAGTCGGGTTGAGCAGCAGATTTTCCAGCGTGCGCCCGTGCGCGGTTGCTACCAGCTGCACACCCCGTTCGGCAATCGTGCGGGCGGCCAGCGCTTCCAGCTCGCGCCCGATCTCATCAATGATGATCACCTCGGGGTTGTGATTTTCCACCGCCTCGATCATCACCTCATGCTGCAGCGAGGGCTGCGCCACCTGCATGCGGCGGGCGCGCCCGACGGCCGGGTGCGGCACATCACCATCCCCGCCGATCTCGTTGGAAGTATCCACGATGATGACGCGGTGTTTTTCGGCCAGAATGCGCGCCGATTCGCGCAGCATGGTGGTTTTGCCGATGCCCGGGCGGCCCAACAGCAGAATGGACTTGCCCGATTCGAGCAAATCCTGAATGATGTCAATTGTCCCGTACACCGCCCGCCCAACCCGGCAGGTCAGGCCGACAATGTGGCCGTGCCGGTTGCGGATGGCTGAAATGCGGTGCAGGGTGCGCTCCAAACCGGCGCGGTTATCGGCGTCAAATTCGCCAATTTTGTTGACCACATGGTCAATATCCTCGCGGGTGATTTCGTTTTGGTCGAGAACCACCTCGCCCTGGACAAAGCGCGCCACCGGGACGCGCCCCAAATCCATCACGATTTCCAGCAGGTTATCGCTGTCATTGGCTTTGACCACCGCCTGACGGATATGCGGCGGCAGGACATCCAGTAAAGCATGTAAATCGTCGGTTATTCTTCTTTGCGTCATGGCAACAATTAATTCAATCTTTCTCTTGCTTCATATTGTACCAGCGGCAGCGGAGTTTCACCACCGAGTGGCTCAACCAATGCCGGCTGATGTTTTTCCAAAGTACCGTTGCGGGCGGCAAAGACCGCCTTGCGCTGCAAACTGGTCAGGTGTTTGACCAGCACGGCCTGCCGTTCGCCGCTTTCTGCGCCCAGTTTTTCCAGCCCATTTTCGAGGTAGGATTGATAGGCGCGCACCACCACATACACCGGGCGCCCCAGCAGTAACGGCATTGCCGCAACCAGCCCGCGCAGCGCGGCCGGCACATCTTCCACGGCGGGGTGAAGAATCGGTTGAACGACAATCCCGCGCGGGCCGAAAACCGGGGCAGCATAACCGAGGACTTCTTGCTGCTGAAAGAGCACCCAACTGTCGCTCAGCGAGTGCGGAAACGCCTCGGCGCTTTGAACCAGCGGCGGGATGAGGGTCTGTGCCAGATTGCGCACCGCCAGATGATCGAGTTCGCTGGCCAGTTCCCAGTGCGCCAGGTTGTCGCCGGCCGGCATTGCCGTAATCCGCCAGACGCGCTGCCAGGTGAACACGCTGAATCCGGCGCGGCGCAGTGCTTCGAACAGCGGGCTATGTTCCTCCACTTCAGCCAGCACAACCTGATTGCCGTGCGCCCCAGCCTGCCGGATTAAGCCTTCCAGCAGCGTGATGAGGCGTTCGGGAGGGGTATCCATCACCGGCAGGATGAAGGACAAGCGGGCGGTGTGATTGCTTTCATAGCGCACCTGCCCAATCAGCGCCGGGCTGCCGCCCGCCGCACTCAGCACACAGGTGGTACTGCCCTTATCCAGCCGCAGGTGATCCAGCACCGCCCACGGGCCAACCGGACTGCCGCGCGTCAGCGCCAGGGTCGTATCCAGACATTGCGCCTGATCGCGGTAGCGGAACAGGTTCAGCAGGTCATGCCAGGCAAACAGTCGAATTTCTATCTCGCCAACTCCAAAAAATAACGGTGAAAGCGGTCATCATCGCTCAGTTCGGGGTGAAAGGATGTTGCCAGCCAGCGCCCCTGCTGAGCGGCAACAATGCCGCCATCCGGCAATACCGCCAGCGCTTCGGCGTTGCCGTTCGCCTTTTCGATCAACGGAGCGCGGATGAACACCGCCGGGAAGGGCCGTTTTTCAGCATCCACCCGGGCGAGCGCCGGTACGTCCAGCAGGATCTCAAACGAATCCACCTGCCGCCCAAAGGCATTGCGCCGCACGCTGATGTCCATCAGTCCCAGAACGGGCTGATCCCTGTCCACTGCGCGGGAGAGGAAGATTGCCCCGGCACAGGTGCCCCACACCGCATGATTTTGGGCAAACTCCCGCAGCGGCTGCATCAGCCCAAAGGCGGTTGCCAGTTTGCTGATGGTGGTGGATTCCCCGCCGGGGATGATCAACCCGTCCAGGCCGTTGAGGTGTTCGGGCAGGCGCACCTGCACGGTTTCCACACCCAGTTTTTCCAGCACTTTTTGATGCTCGATGAAAGCACCCTGTAAAGCCAGTACGCCAATCTTCATAGCCACCGTCAAGTGCAGGTTTACCAGCCGCGTCCGGCAATCAGTTCATGTTCGGGTATGGCCGAAATTTGCCGTCCAACCATCGGTTCGCCCAGATTGCGGCTGATTTCAGCCAGAATTTTCGGCTCGTTATAATGGGTAACGGCTTTGACAATGGCCGCCGCGCGGCGCGCCGGGTCACCGGATTTGAAAATGCCCGAACCGACGAACACGCCGTCCATGCCCAGCTGCATCATCAAGGCGGCATCCGCCGGCGTGGCAATTCCGCCGGCGGCAAAATTGACCACCGGCAGCCGACCCAGCTGGCGGGTTTCCAGCACCAGTTCGTAAGGCGCGCCAATTTGTTTGGCAAACGCCATCACTTCCTCGTCCGGCAGGTTTTGCAGGCGGCGGATCTCGCCCATCACCGCGCGGGCATGGCGCACCGCCTCGACCACATCACCGGTACCGGCTTCGCCCTTGGTGCGAATCATGGCAGCCCCTTCCCCGATGCGGCGCAGCGCCTCACCCAGGTTGCGCGCCCCGCACACGAACGGCACGGTGAAGTTGTGCTTGTAAATGTGGTGTTCCTCGTCGGCCGGGGTCAGCACCTCGGATTCGTCAATATAATCCACGCCGAGCGCTTCCAGAATCTGCGCCTCGACGAAATGACCGATGCGCACTTTGGCCATCACCGGGATGGTGACGGCATCCATGATTTTCAGGATCAGTTCCGGATCGCTCATTCGGGCAACCCCCCCTTGCGCACGAATGTCCGCCGGAACCCGCTCCAATGCCATGACGGCAACGGCGCCGGCATCCTCGGCAATACGCGCATGCTCGGGTGTGACCACATCCATGATCACACCGCCTTTCAGCATTTGGGCAAGGCCTTTCTTGACCTTGAACGTGCCCTTTTCCTGATCCATTCAGCCTCCTGTTTTAATCGTTAAGGTTTTCTATCCAGATTCTACCACGCCAGCCCATGCCCTGCAACGGATGTATAATTAACCCGTTTCCATGATGTTAAACCCCGCTTCGCCATCTTCTTCCCGCAGCCGAGCAAGCCTCTTATCCACAGGGCTGGAATTATTGCTGATTGGGCTGATTGCGGTGGGTATTTTCTACCGTTTTGCGTGGGTCAACTGGAATCAGGATGCCCAGTTGCACCCCGATGAATACGGCCTGACCAATACGCTCAGCGTGTTGCGCATGCCCACCAGTCTGGCGGAGTATTTCAACACGCGCATTTCGCCGATCAGCCCCTACCACAAATACAATCCGGATGGCAGCCTGCTGCAAAACGGACCGGATAACCGGATGCGCTGGGGGCAGCTGCCGATGATTCTGATTCGCGCGGCGGCGGAAGCCACCGGCAACACCGGTTACGGCGAGTTGCGCCTGCTGGGGCGGCGGCTTTCGGCACTGGCGGACGCGCTGGCGATTGGGCTGCTGTATCTGATCGGCAGAAAACTGTACAACCACCGCATTGCGCTGACCGGCGCGGCGCTTTCGGCGCTGGCGGTGATGCAGATTCAGCAGTCCCACTTCATGACGGTGGACAACTTCGGCACTTTCTTCACCATGCTGGCGCTGTACGCTGCCGTGCGCATTGCCCAACAGCCGCCCCTCGCCCGCCGCCCGTATCCGGACGGCGCTTACCGCCTTGTGCCGGCTGCGGCGGGCTGGTTTGCCCTGTTTGGGGCGGCCGCCGGTATGGCGCTGGCCTGCAAAATCAACCTGCTGCCGTTGATCGGCATGGTGGTGGTGGCCGCATTTTTGAGCATTACCGATTTGAAACTGCGCTTCCAGAGCGATCTGAGCCGCATCTTTGGCAGCACCGCCCTGCTGCTGGTGCTTTCCGCCTTTTCCGCCCTGCTGGCTTTCCGGCTAACTCAGCCGATGTCCTTCCGCGCACCGCAGGGGGACACCACCTTCTTTACCCTGCACCTCAATCAGGACTGGGTGGACAGTATGCAGGTTGCCCAGATGGAATCCAGCGGGATTGGCGGCGGCCCGCCCGGCGAACAGTGGGCGGCCCGCCCGGCGATTCTCTTCCCGCTGATGAACATGGTGGTATGGGGCATGGGGCTGCCCTTTGGATTGACCGCCTGGCTGGGATTTGGGCTGGCCGGCTGGCAGGTGCTGCGCAAAGGATTGCTTTACCGCGCCCACCTCATCCCGCTGGTGTGGGTGGGTGGTTACTTTTTGTTCATGGGTACCCGTTGGGTCAAGTCCATCCGCTACTTTCTGCCCATTTACCCCTTGCTGGCGCTGCTGGCGGCCTGGTTGCTTTGGCAGGTGTGGCAATCGGCGGGCAGCGGCGGCATGGGGGTGGGCCGGCTGACTGTGCGGCGGGTGGCAGCCGGCGGGTTGATGTTCTTTGTGCTGGGCGGCACGCTGATCTGGTCGGATGCCTTCGTCAGCGCCGTCTATCGCCAGCCGCATACCCGCCTGCAGGCCACCGAGTGGATTTTCCAGAACATTCCCGCGCCGGTGCATTTCGAGCTGCAAACCACTCAGGGCAGCCGTTTTCAACCGGTTTCCGTGCCGGATGGACTGACCATCCCGCCCGGCGAGCGGTTTACCCTGACTTTCACCGCCCGCGAGGGCGGCACGCTGCGCTCGGTCACCCTGCCGCGCCTGTTCAACCCCGCCGATTCGCCGGCGCAGTTGCGTTTATCGCTGTACCGCGAGGGCAGCAGCCTCGATCTGCTGACTGAAACCAGCCTGCAGGTACCGCCCGCCGGCGGTGCGGCGCGCGGTAACACCGTCCAGGCCGACCTTTCGGGCGGAGAACTGCAAGCCGGGCAGGTGTACACCCTCACCCTGCACAATCCATCCGATCAACCGCTCAAAATTTACCGCCTGACGCTTGCCAACGAATCGTGGGACGAGGGGCTGCCCGTACCGCGCGCCACTTACGACCCGTTCGGCGATTTTTACCGCGGGGTGACGATGGAGGTGCGCTGGTACGACGATGAAAACAAGCGCCAGATGTTTTACGAACGGCTGGCGGAGGTGGATTACATCATCCTGCCCAGCCAGCGCGGCATTTGGAGCGTTGCCCGCCTGCAACTGACCTACCCGATGACCATCGAATACTACCGCGCGCTGTTCGACGGGCGGCTGGGGTTTGATCTGGCGGCTCATTTTCAAGCCCCGTGGCGCATCGGCAATTTCTATATTTCGGATGTCGGCGGTCAGGTGCGCTGGGGGGCGCCGCCGCGTTTGCCGCTGTTCAACTTCAACTTTTTTGCCGCCGAAGAGGCCTTCAGCGTCTATGACCACCCGCCGGTGTGGATTTTCGTCAAGAGCGAGCGCTTTGACATGGCACAGGTGCGCAGCATTTTGGGCAAATTCGACCTCAGCCAGGTGGTGGTGCAGTCCCCGCGCGATGCCCGCCCCAGGCCGATTCAATGAGGGGGAGTAGTGAGGCGGTGGGGATGATACAGCCTGACGGCGGATGATGGCAGCGGGGGGATGGAATCGGGCGGAAGTATTATTGGCTCATAATACCATTTTCAGGATGAGCTCCGCAATCCGCGCCAAAACCACAAGAATTCCGAGAATGGTAAAAAATAGAATCAAAAAATTTTGAACAAGGTCTGAAATTTTCGGACTGATAAAGTCCGCTGTTTCGGTAATGCCCGAAGAGCAAGAATTAATTTTGCGCACTACCTGGTCTTTTTCAACAAATCCCGACTCTACACATTCTTGAGTGGTATTTTTGACACGTTCAAAGTTGCTAAACCGGACGGGTAAACTTACAGCCGTGAAAAAGTCTGGCCTATCCTGTAATTGAAAGTGCAAGTGGGGTTCGCTAGAATGCCCCGAATGACCACATTCGCCTATTTTTTGACCGGCGACAACCGCTTCGCCCGTTTTGACAGAAATACTACCCGATTTTAGGTGAGCATACAGCGTGTATAAATTCGGGCTGTGTTTTATCACAACATAGTTTCCACGTATGTCGGGAGTTTTTACATCAATCCAGCCTGTTCCTGCTCGGTTGTAATCCCTGATGTTATCCCGAACCTCTTGCACAATCCCGTTTGATGCTGCGAGTATGGACTTTCCAAATGCAAAATAATTTTCTGGCTTGCTCGAGCTGTGTTGATATGTTTTGCCAAGATGATCGGTTATAACAAAATCATAAGCGTATCTTTGCCCTATCAGATTCCAAGAGTGGGAAGTTTGTTTGTGAACTCCACCATTAACGACTTTCCAGGCTCCTTCAAAGGGTAAATGGAAAGCGACAGTGTCCTCATAGATTACACCCCTGATGACAGACCGACCAATGGCTATAAATTCTCCTGCTATTTGTCGCAGCGTTTGAACCAATCCAAAAGGATTCAAAATTGACCAAATCAAAACTGAGATGAGATACTCGACATATATTTTCAACGCTGTAACAAGAAACATTGCTTTCTTTCCTTCTATGTTCTGGCATGCGGTCAACCTTAACGGGCTTCGTAGCGGCGGCGGCT
>NZ_JBRCOK010000076.1:0-8294 GCF_053501535.1 Bellilinea sp.
CAGCCGTCAGCCGCTGGCGCTACGTTGGCTTTCCTCCCTAACAACCAACCGGACGGTGCACTCATCGAGGTGGTCATTCAGGTCACTGCGCTTTTTGGGGTGGGTTGGCTGTTGAAGGACAAATTCTCCCGGCCTGAAAACGGTCTCCTGTTTGGGAGTAATCTTTTAATTTGGGATTGCAACGCTTGCTGGCACATGACTGCGGCGAATGCGTTTTCTGCTGTTGTTTTCGACGTATTTTTTCTTGGATTTGGCGAGGATCTGCTTTCTCGGGGGTAGAAAAATCGTGGCTGAATTCTGCTTTCGCCAAGCTCTTCAATTTCTTTGGCGTGAAGTGGAGTTGGGGAATTCTCCATGTTGCAGGGTTGTTTGAGCCGAAACATGCCCTCAATCTTGCCAGAATGATCAATGGCCGCTGGCAACCAGCGTTATGGTCGGGTTTTTGGACATTCTTCAGCGGCCTGGTCTTTGGCTTTGTATGCGAGAAAACAGCCAGCAATGCAGCGCCAACCCTTTTCAACGGCCTTCCGCAGGCGATTGTTTCTGCCCTGCTTAGACTTTGACTTGAGCTTGTAGCGAGGTGTAATTATGATCAATAAATGATACAATCATTGGAAGAGAATAGTTATGCAAGCGACCACGTTTTGGAAAACCGTTACGATGGATCAAGAAAATCTATTGGAAAAGGTGTTGGAATTTCTCCGCCAGCATCACATTCGATTTTGTGTAATCGGCGGGCAGGCAGTCAATGCTTATGCTGAACCTTTGGTCAGTTTAGATTTGGACATTGTTGTGGCCGTTAACTCGATGGATGAATTGGAGCGGCTCATCCGCGCCCATTTTGTCGTCCACCGTTTGCCGCACAGCCTCGACATTTCACTGCCGGGTTCCGCCCTGCGGGTACAGATTTGGATGGATGAACGTTATCCATCCTTTGTCGAACGTGCCGAAATTCGGGAAGTATTGGGTCTAAAACTGCCGGTTGCCGCTTTGGAAGACGTATTGCAGGGGAAAATTTGGGCTGCCTCCGATCCAGAACGGCGCGGCAGTAAGCGGCAAAAAGACCTGGCGGACATTGCCCGTTTGATTGAACAATATCCTCACCTGAAGGAACTGGTCCCGCCGGAAATACTGGGTAAGTTGGTATGAAGCCGTACTTATCCCAAAATGTGTTTTGCTGTGTGAAAAAAATTTCCTTCTTGACATTTCCGCCAATTTCCTTATACTTTCATTCAACATGAATCGTCTCTTCCTCTTTGTCAAGAAGCAAACCAAGCGCATCGGCCCCTTCCCTTCGGGCAGGCGGGTTTGCGGCGTTTAAGAGGCGACTCCTTTTACGCTCTGGTCTGGCACAAACTCCCCCTCGCCCGGGGAGTTTTTATTTTTATGGTTGGGAGGTTGTTTTTCAATGGCAGAAATTCTGGACAGTACCCTGCGCGAAGGGGAACAGACCCCGCTGGTCAACTTCACCGTGGAGGAAAAGGTTGAGATTGCCCGCCTGCTGGACGCGGTGGGCGTGGAGATGATCGAAGCCGGCGATCCCAGCGTCTCGCCCAAGGTGTTTGAGGCGGTTCGGCGCATCGCCGGCCTGGGCTTGAAGGCCGAGGTGGTGGCTCACTCACTGGCAACCCGCAGCGGAATCGAGAAGGCGCACGCCGCTGGCGCGGCGCGGGTCGCCATTTTCTACCCGACCTCGCGCATTCATCTGCAAAACAAGCTGGGCAAGGATGAGGATACCGCCCTGCAGACCATTACCGAACACATCCGCTTGGCGCGCAGCCTGGGGCTGAAGGTGCGCTACACTCCCGAAGACGCCAGCCGCACCGATTTTGACTTTCTGGTGCGGGTCTGCAATGCTGCCATCGAAGCCGGCGCCGACCGCATCAGCTTTGCCGATACACTGGGCGTCCTGCGCCCGCATGAAACCTACGAACGTGTCAAAGCCCTGCGCCAGCGGTTGCTGCCCTGCAAAATGGATCTGCACTGCCACAACGATTTTGGGCTTGCGCTGGCCAACGCGCTGGAAGGCCTGCGCGCCGGTGCCGACTGCATTCACACCACCGTCAACGGCATGGGCGAGCGCGCCGGCATCCCCGACCTGGCCGAGGCGGCGCTGGCGCTCAACCGCTGGATGGGGGTGGAACATTATGACTTGCGCACCCTGCCATCCCTGGCGGCGTATGTCGAGCGCGTTTCCGGCTTTTTTGTGGCGCCCAATAAACCGGTCACCGGCCTGAACGCCTTTTCCCACAAATCCGGGGTGCATACCAACGGCGTGCTGAAAGACCCGCGCACCTACGAAAGCGTTGACCCGGCCCTGTTGGGGCGCGAACGGCGCATTGTGATTGACAAATACACCGGCAAAAAAGCGGTTGCGGCCAGGCTGGAGGAGTACGGCCTGCAGGTTCAGCCGGACGAGCTGGAGCGCATCGTGGAAGAAATCAAAACCATCGGTGATGAGCGCAAAATTCTGCACGATGCCGATATTCTGGAAATTGCCGAGCAGGTCACCGGCCGGCGGCTGGACATTTTCCCCCGCGAAATCAACGCCATTGTGATGATTGCGGTCGAATCGCACGTCTATACCGGCGCGGTGGTGCGCCGGCTGAAAAACCTCAAATATGTGTTCAATGTCTATGAAATCACTGGCGAGCAGGACATTGCTGCCTATATCAAAGTGCCCACCACGCTGGAACTGAACAATTTTATTGAAGAATTACGCACCATGCCGGGCGTCAAACAGACCGAGACGCGGGTGGTGCTGAAAAAACACGCCGATAACGGTTTTTAGGAGGAGACAAAACATGGGTACACTGATCGAGGAAATCTTTTCGCAGCGCGCCGGCCGGCGAGTCCGGGCGGGTGAAATCGTCCTGCTGGATGTGGATTACATGATGAGCCACGACAACACCACTCCGCTGGCGATCAAGGCCTTTCGCGAGATCGGCAAACCGATTCGCGATGCGGATAAAATCGTGATTCACTTTGACCATGCCTACCCGGCGCCTAACCTGCAGGCGGCTGAAAATCAGGCGCGCATCATGCAGTTCATCCGCGAGCAGGGCATCCGCCATTTTTTCCGGCGCGGGGTGTGCCATCAGGTGATGATCGAGGAGGGCTTTGTGCGCCCCGGCGGGGTGGTCATCGGCGCCGATTCGCACACCGTCACCTACGGCGCATTGGGCTGCTTTTCTACCGGGCTGGGTTCCAGTGAGGTCGGCGCGGCCTGGGTAACGGGCAAGTGCTGGTTCAAAACCCCGCCCACCATCCTCATCCGGCTGGAAGGCCGGCCGCAGCCGGGCGTTTATGCCAAGGATGTCATGCTGTATGTGGTCGGGCAGATGGGCATGGACGGGGCCACCTACCGGGCTTTGGAATTTGAAGGTTCCTACTGCCGCAGTCTGCCGGTGCATGAGCGGCTGGTATTCAGCAATATGTCGGTGGAGGTGGGCGCCAAATGCGGCCTGTTTGCGCCGGACGAGATCACCCTGGACTACCTTCAAACCCAGACCAAAGCCGCCCCGCCCTACGACCTGCCTCGGCCGGTCAACCCGCGCTATGAGCGGGTGATTGAGGTGGATGTTTCGGCGCTGGAACCGCAGGTTGCCTGTCACCCGGATGTGGATCAGGTGCGCCCGCTGCACGAGGCGGCCGGCCTGCCGGTAGATCAGGTGTTCATCGGCACCTGCACCAACGGGCGGTATGAGGACCTGGAAATTGCCGCCGCCATTTTGCGCGGGCGGCAGGTTCACCCCTTCACGCGCGTGCTGGTCACGCCGGTCAGCCAGACGGTGTATGAAAAAGCCATGGCAAACGGTTTGATTCAAATCTTTCTGGAGGCCGGCTGCACGGTCAACGCGCCCGGCTGCGGCGCCTGCATTGGACGGCACGGCGGTGTTCTGGCAGCCGGTGAACGTGCTTTCACCACCATGAACCGCAATTTCATCGGGCGGATGGGCAGCCCGCAGGCCGAAATTTACCTCGGCAGCCCGGCTGCCGCCGCAGCAACCGCTATCGAAGGGCGGATTGCCGACCCCCGCCCGTACCTGTCCAACCTGAATTTTGCCTGAAGGCGGCAGGTTGGCGATAATCGTCCATGCCCCTGCACCTCCCAAAATCGCTCTGCGGATTTTGGGGGAGGCGGCCGAAAATGGTTAATTAACGTGAGTTCGGGATAAGATCAAAACCTGCTATGCAATGCCAATGACCCCCACCTGCACCTCCCCCAAAATCGCCCCTGCGATTTTGGGGGAGGCGGGAGGGGGGACGAAAATTCGAAAGTTGATGTGAAAATCATTTATCCCGAATTGACGTTAACAAGGCAAAACAGATTTAACGCCAGGACGCAAAGGTTTTTTTTCACCTCTTTGCACCTTCGTGTTGAACAGTGCCGCATCCATAAGCGGTGAAGACCGGAACAGTTGCCTATCCTTTTGAGCGGGCAAAAAAACAATGAGATTGGGGAAAGGACTTCTCACCAACTGACGTTATAATATTAAAAATTGGAAATCCTTCATCCCAAACCCGTGCTCAAAATATAGCCTTGCAAAACGCTGCCCGATCGCCTCAGGAGTTGCCCTCATGATCGAAATCCGCTCGCCATTAACCCGTGAAGACTTCAAAGCCTACTACGACCTGCGTTACCGTGTGCTGCGTGAACCGTGGGGAATGCCGCGCGGCACCGAAAAAGATGACTACGAGCCGATCAGCCAGCATTTCATGGCGGTGGAAAGCGAGACCGGCGAGGTGCTGGGGGTGGTCAAACTGTATGAAAAAGAAGCGGAGGTGGGTTGTTTTTCGCATCTGGCGGTTTCGGGCAAAGCCCAGCGCAAGGGCATCGGCAAACTGCTGATGCAGGCGGTGGAAGAGGCTGCCCGTCAGCGCGGGTACAAAGTGCTGGGCTGTTATTCGCGCCTCAACACGACCGATTATTTCAAAAAATACGGCTATCAGGTGGCCGGCCTGCCAACCCCGTATTTCGGCACCACGCAGGTGGTCTGGATGGAAAAGAAACTGGATTAAGCCTCAGCCGCCGGATGACTGCGCCGGGCACGGTGAAAGATCAGCCCAATCAGGCCGCTGATCGGCGCCAGCAGCCAGTTGATCATCGCATTGATCAGGCCGAACCCCTGACTGAGCCAGACCAGCAGGGGACGCAGAACCACTTGCAGGAAGTGGAAACGGTCATACGCCAGGGCAATCAAAATGGTCGCCGCCGAGATGCCAAATCGCGCCCAGTCCGAAAATTCCATCACCCCCATTTCTTCCAGTACCAGCTCCACGCCGATGTTCAGCACCAGCACATAGGCGGCGGATTTCAGCACCGGAAAACGCAGCACCACACTGCTGAAAATGCCGGCCGCAAAACGCATCACCAAAATACCGATGAAAACACCCAGCATCACCACCCACAGTTGATCGGACAGCGACACGGCCGCGACCACATTATCCAGACTGAAAGCCAGATCCATCAACTCCACATTCAAAACCGTAATCCAGAAGCCGGTCTGCTTGACCTTGCGCAGCCCGTCCTCATCGCTTTCTTCATGATGCCCGGCCCCCAAATCATCCAGCGCCAGGCGGATGAGGTAAGCCGCGCCAATCAGTTTGAGCCACGGGTTGCGGATGATGTAACTGGCTGCCAGAAGCATCAGCCCGCGCCCGATGTACGCCCCCAGCAGACCGGCGCGCAGCGCGCCTTCACGCTGGTGGCCGAGCGGTTTTTCCAAAATTTTTCCCAGCCAGTGCAGGGCTTTCGGCCAGGGGATGGGCTGATCGTGCGGCAGGACCGAAACCATGGCCCCCAGCACAGCCGCGTTGTCAATGGAGAGGATACCCTCCAGAAAGATCAACTGCAAAATGATGACGACAAACGAAAAATCCACAGATTTGCTCCTCGCCTTGCGCCAGAGTCCAGGGCAAAAATCCCATTATCGAAGGGTAAGGTCAGGTGAATTCCGGTGGCGGTGGAGGGAAGGGGTCAATCCCACTCACAGGATTGTTTGGCTCAAACCCGAATTCATGTCAAACTTCAATGCGGGGTAAGTCCATTCACCAGTCTCATTTGGGGTTTTTGCTCGCTCAAAAGGACGTGAACCCAACAATGGCACTCCGAGCGAAGTGATACCCACCACTGCTGATTAATTGCCCCCTCCTGCGCCTCCCCCAATATCGCAAAAGCGATATTGGGGGAGGTAGGTGGGGGTCAATTCGCTTCTATATGGGTTTTGCGCTTATCCCGAACCGCGTTAAAAAATCATCTGTTAAATTTCAAAGACAGGGGGATTTTGCCGGTGTTTTTGTTATACCACCAATCCCGCCGAAAAGCGCAAAATTAAGCGGTTTGTCGCCCGCCTTCGGGACAAATTTCATTCTGAATGCGGCTGATTTTCGGTCAGTTTGCCCAAAAAATAGGGCAGCATCCGCCGCCACCACGGCCAGTCGTGGTTGACATCCTGTCCCCACAGGTCAATCCAGGCCGGGATGCCTTTGGCCTCCAGAATACCGCGCAGTACGGCCAGTTCAGCGTTCATCTCTTCCTCCCAGGCGCCCTGTCCGGCGCACAGGATGATCTGGCTGCGGCGGTACTTTTCCAGATACCATTCATCGTTCAGGTTGGGCAGGTACAGTAACGGAGAGTTGAAATAAACCCGTTCATCCACATAATCGCCCACAAACAGGCGCAGGCTGAACACCCCGCTCAGGCTGATGACGCTGTCGAATACATCCGGGTGGCGGAAGAAGAAGTTGGCGGAATGATAGCCGCCCATGCTGCAGCCGGTGGTCAGCAGCAGGGTATCTTCCCCGCAGCGCTGGCGGATGAACGGCACCACCTCGTGGATGATGTAGCGGTCGTAATCCTCATGCCGCCAGCCGCGGTCATAGGGATGAACGTTCCAGTTGCACCAGGCCTGGTTGTCCACACTGTCCACTGTGAAGAACTGAAACAGACCCTGTTCGATGAACCATGCGGCAGCCCCGATCATGCCAAAGTCCTCAAACTCGTAAAACCGCCCGCCCATGGCGGGAAAGACCAGCACCGGTTTGCCGGCATGACCATAAACCTTAAATTCCATGTCCTGATGCAGGTGTTCACTCCAGTAGCGGTGATATTCGATATTCATGGGAATTCCTCAGGCCGGTTCGATGATGAAACTGGCAATCTCGACCACTTCTTCTTCATAAGGCGAGCGGACGATGAAGCCGTAATCGCCGATGGCAGCCGCAAAGGCGCCGTCAATCACGCCGTGGTAAACCGTCTGCTGCGGAAAAGCCGAGAGAATTTCCTGCACCGAACGGCGGTAGGTGATGGCGTTGCGTCTGCCCACATAGGCGCAGGCGTACGGGCGGGTTACCTGCGCATCAAAGCGGTTGTTGACGACCACATTGGCATATTCGTAAAACACATCAATGTCGTTGGCGAAGTTGAACATATCGGTGGTCAGGCCGCCCGGCGGGCGCATGTTGACTTCCAGCGGGCGCAGTCCGCCATCCGGTGTGCGGAAGAACTCAAAGTGGAAAAAGCGTTCCTGCAGGCGATAAACGGAAACGATTTTACGCCCGGCGGCTTCCACATCCGGCTCAATCTGGCGGGTGATCAGATACCAGAAACTGGTCTGGTTGTTGACGATATCCATGACGCTGCCGTAGCGCATGGAGGAGCTAAAGACGATTTTACCGTTCTGATTGGTCAAACCGTCGAAGGTGACAATTTCACCCTCAATTTGTTCTTCCAGCAGGTATTCGACCAGCGGTTTGCGGGCGAAGAAGTCCTCCAAATCGCGGCGGCTTTGCAGGCGGTAGGTCTGAAACGCGCCGACCCCAATATCCGGTTTGGCAATCAGCGGAAAGCCCAGTTCATCGGCCAGGGCGTGCGCTTCCTGAAGGGTATGGCAAACCCGCCCGCGAATGGGCTGCAAACCGGCTTTGGCGAACATCTTTTTCATTTCGGACTTGCGTTTGATGGCGGGTATCTGTTCACTGTGCAGGCCGCGGATGTTGAAGTCGGTGCGCAGGCGGGCGTCCGATTCCAGCCAGAATTCATTGTGCGATTCGAGCCGGTCAATTTTGCCGTAGCGGTAGGTGAAGTAGCCCACCGCGCGGATCAGCTGGTCGTAATCCTGTGCGTTCCAAACGTGGTAATACTCGCTCAGCGCGCTGCGCACCTCAGGGCGCAGCGAGTCCCACGGCGAATCGCCCAGCCCCAGCACATTCACCCCAAAACGGCGCAGGTTGACCCAGAAAGGCAGGTAGTTGGGCGGATAATGCGGAGAAAAAGCAATGAAGTTCACGGC
>NZ_JBRCOK010000077.1:0-8995 GCF_053501535.1 Bellilinea sp.
CCCCCAAAATCGCCAGCGATTTTGGGGGAGGAGGGTGGGGGTGACTCCCGTCAGCACTGGTGAGTGTCGCTTCACTCGGAGGGACATGGCTGGTTTAACGTCATTGCGAGCGAGCGCAGCGAGCGCGGCAATCTCCCTTCCTGGAGGGAGACTCCTCGCTTCGCTCGGAGTGACATGATCCGGGTAGGAGTCGCTTCGCTCGGAGGGTTATGATTCGGGTGAGTGTCGCTACAGTCCGGGGTTTGCGGCTAGCCCGAACCTGCGTTAATGAATAAAGAATGATTCGCGACGATTAGGATTGCTTGATTTCGCGCGGACGCCACAGATTTTCAAGATGGGCAATGACCTGCGGGGTCAAAGCACTCCACGAGCGCACCGGCACTTTCAGGTAGGCAATGGCGCTGGTAGGCAGGCAGTCCATGTGATCAGTGAGCATCTGCATCAGGCTTTCCATGCCGGGGTTGTGTCCGATGACCAGCACGGTTTGGAGGTCGCCATCTTCTTCCTTCAGGTCACGCAAGGCCTCCAGATAGGATTCCGGCTCACCCAGATACAGGTTCTGGATGTACAGAATTTCACCTTTGTAACCGCATTTTTCGGCCACCAGTTCGGCGGTACGGCTGGCACGAACAGCGGTTGAGGACAGGATTAAGTCAGGGACAAGGTTTTTCTCCTTGAGCAGTTTGCCCATGCGCGGCGCATCCTTTTCGCCGCGCTTGCTCAAAGGGCGTTCAAAGTCGGGCATTTCACCTTCTTTGAAACTGGATTTTGCATGCCGCATGAGGAGCAGATTCTTCATAATTCCTCCCACAGGTAGGTTTAACCGCTGATGATGTGGGTTTCCTTTTATAAAAATTAGTATAACACAGCGAGTCAACAGATTGAAGGGCTGGTCAATTGTTAAAAAAAATTTAGTGTACAATCCCAGCCCTGCGATTCATCCTCCTGCGGGACTGGTTTAATATTGTTGACAAAATATAAATAATATCGAATTTACTATTGACAATATTGAATATTTGATTAAAATAATTGTAGATTGATTCAAAAAATCAAAGGCGTGGCGTTCTGGAACGCCTGCAAACAGGAGGAGTGATGTATCCCATCTTAAGCCGTTGCCCGGTGTGTTCATCTGAATTGATGGTCACACGTTTATATTGCGCCCAATGCAACACGACCGTCGAGGGGCATTTTCATCCTTCGGCAAACCCCTTTGCCCCACTGAACAGTGAGCAGCTGCAATTTTTGCTCACCTTCATCCGCTGCGAAGGACGTTTCAACCGCATGGAAGAGGAACTGGGGCTGTCGTACCCAACCCTGCGCAACCGTTTCAACGAAGTATTGCGCGCTTTGGGGTTTGAGCCGGGCAAGGAAGAAGTACCCGTGCGCCTATCGGCAGAAGACCGACTGCGCATTCTGGATGAACTGGCACAGGGATTGATTACCCCTGAAGAAGCCCACCGACGGCTGTTGGGCAAACGCGAAGAATCGGCCTGAAAGGCCGGCGGAAAGGAAAGAATTCAACATGGCAAACCCGGAAGAACGATTAAAAATCCTGCAGCTTCTCCAGGAGGGGAAAATTACCGCCGATCAGGCTGCTCGTCTGCTGGAAGCGCTGGAAACCAGCGCCGCGCAGGCAAAAGGCGCGCCCCGCCCGCCCGTCCCTCCCGCACCTCCCTCGCCGGCCGGCGGTGGACGCTGGCTGCGCGTGCGGGTCACCGATACGGATACCGGCAAGACACGCGTCAATGTACGCCTGCCGCTCAACCTGGTGGCATCCGGCATCCGCATGGGGATGCGCTTTGCCCCCGAAATTGAAGGGCTGGACGTCAACGAATTGATGGCCTTCATCCAATCCGGTGAGAGCGGGCATCTGGTGGATGTGTACGACGACGAAGACGGAGAGCACGTCGAGGTGTACATCGAGTAAAGCCGCCTGAGAGGTTAAACTTCCTCTCCATATTGTCAAAACCGGTCTGCAACGCGCCAATCGTCCGATTTGGCGAAGGCACTTTTTTTCCGTATTTTAGAAACCTATGGAACAGAAATCTTCCCTCAAGTGGCTGCGCGTCTTCATTCCCATCTGGGCCGGGCAGGTCTTCTCGCTGCTGGGCAGTGGGCTGGTTCACTTTGCGCTGATCTGGTGGATGACCGAAAAAACCGGTTCGGCCGCCGTACTGGCCAGCGCCTCGCTGGTTGGGCTGCTGCCGCAGGTTTTCCTTTCTCCATTTGCCGGCGCGCTGGTGGACCGCTGGAATCGCCGCTGGGTGATGGTTGCCGCCGATGGTACGGTGGCACTGGCCACAGTTGGGCTGGTAATTTTGTTTGCCAGCGGGCAGGTGCAATTGTGGCATGTCTATGTGGCCCTCTTCATCCGTTCGTTGGGCGGGGCATTTCACTGGCCGGCCATGCAGGCTTCCACCTCCTTGATGGTGCCCAAAGAGCACCTTTCGCGCATTGCGGGAGCCAATCAGGCGTTGAACGGGCTGATCGGCATCGGTGCGCCGCCGCTCGGCGCATTGCTGATGAGCACCCTGCCCATCTTTCAGGTGCTGGCGATTGATATCCTCACCGCCGGGCTGGCAATTCTGCCGCTTCTGTTCATCGCCATCCCCCAGCCCGTCCGCGAAGATGCCCATCTGGCGGTTACGCCGAAAACGGTTTGGGCGGATGTGCGCGGCGGATTCCGCTATGTGGTTTCCTGGCCGGGGGTTTTCACCCTCTTGCTCATGGCGGCCATGGTCAATTTCCTGCTCAGCCCCGGTTCGGCCTTCATGCCGCTGCTGGTGACCCAGCACTTCAAAGGCGGCGCATTGCAACTGGCGTGGATGCAATCCGCCTGGGGGGTGGGGGTAGTGGCAGGCGGCTTGCTGCTGAGCGCGTGGGGCGGCTTTCGGCGCAAAATCATCACTTCCATGCTGTCGTTGATGGGCATTGGCGTGGGTGTATTGCTCACCGGAGCAGCCCCGGCATGGGGTTACTGGATTGCATGGAGCGGTATGTTGATTTCCGGAATTATGAACCCGCTCACCAACGGGCCGTTGTTTGCCCTGCTGCAATCCAAAATTGAGCCGTACATGCAGGGACGGGTGTTTACGCTGGTCAACAGTCTGGCTTCAGCAATGATGCCGCTGGGCATGATGATCGGCGCGCCGGTGGCCGAATGGCTGGGCCTGCGTTCGTGGTATCTGTTCGGCGGAGTGATGTGCCTGCTGATGGGATTCATCGGCTTAACCGCGCCTCTCATCAACACGCTGGATGATCAGCAGCCCGGCGGAAAACGGATCGTTCCGGCTGCCGAGCCGTCTATCTCAACGGATTAATCCTCCTTCACCTTTTCTTTACGCTACCGGGGCAGAACGGACACCTGCCCCGGCACGCCGTTAAACACAATCCTTAACAATCTTCTAATCATTTTCTTATGTTTTCGTAGTAGGATAGCGTTCGTCAAAAACCCGACTCTTTTTACATCTTTGCATACAAGGAGTGAAGAAGTATGAAGCGTCTACTACCCATTTCACTGGTTTTAATGCTGATTGCCTTGTTCGTGCTGCCGGTTCCGGTACAGGCTCAGGATGAAACGCCTGCCGCCGGGCTGACCATCTCCACCACCTATCCAAGCCAGATCATCGGCTTTGGCGAAGTGGTCACCCTCACCCTCAAACTGCGGGCGGACAGTCCGCAAATGGTCAATCTGGAAGTGGTGGGGCTGCCGGATGGCTGGGAAGCCAGTTTCCGCGGCGGCAGCCGGATTGTGGATGCGGTCTATCTGGACGGTGAAACCACCGTCAATGTGGACGTGCGCATCGAACCGCCCGCCAACCCCGAAGCCGGCAAGTACACCCTGAAAGTGGTGGCAAAGGGCAAGACCCAAACCGCCGAAATGCCCATCACCCTGACGGTCAAGGAAAAACTGCCCCCGCGCCTCTCGCTGGACATGGACGGGCTGCCGGTACAGCGCGGGACACCCAGCAGCACCTTCCGCTACACGGTGACGCTCAAGAACGAAGGCGGTGAAGACCTGACCGTTGCCCTTTCGGCCGATCAGCCGACCAACATGCAGGTGCGCTTCGAATCGGCCGGTCAGACCGTCACCGAAATTCAACTGGCCGCCAATGAAAGCAAGAACCTGACCGTAGTCGCCGAACCGCTCATCACCCTCGAAGCCGGGCGCTACCCATTCAGCATCTACGCCCGCGCCGGGGATGTGGAAGCCAGCATGGATCTGGCTGCCGATGTGGTGGGTGAAGGACGTCTCTCCATCACCACACCCGATGGGCGGCTTTCCGGTCAGGCAACTGCCGGACAGGATAACCCGCTCAAGATCATCCTCAAAAACACCGGTACAGCACCGCTGCGCGGCATCCAGCTCAGCTCCATCGAACCCAGCGGCTGGTCGGTGACCTTTGACCCCAAAGAAATTGTCGAAATCCCCGCCGGTCAGCAGGTGGAAGTCACCGCCACCATCAAACCGGCCGAAAAAGCCGTTGCCGGTGACTATCTGCTGACGGTCAATGCCCGCCCGGTGGACAGCAAGCAGCAATCGGCCGAATTCCGCATCACCGTGGTCACTTCTACCCTGTGGGGTGTGGCAGGCATCGCCCTGATTGCGGTGGCCGTGGCGGCGGTGGGCATGGCGGTTTCCCGCTTCGGGCGGCGCTGATTCTCGCTTCCCCATTCCTTTTCTGTGGAGGTGAGTATGAGCGAGACCGTCCTCGAAACCCGCGACCTGACCAAAAAATACAATTCGTTCGTTGCAGTGGACCATCTCAACCTGCAGGTTCAGGCTGGCGAGGTGTTCGGTCTGCTCGGTCCCAACGGTGCGGGAAAGACTACCACCATCCTCATGCTGCTGGGGCTGACCGAGCCGACTTCCGGTTCGGTGCGCGTGCTGGGGCTGGACCCCACCCGCCAGCCGCTCAGTGTTAAATCGCGGGTTGGCTATCTGCCCGATCAGGTCGGTTTTTACGATGAACTGACCGCCCGCGAAAACCTGACCTACATCGCCCGTCTGAACGCCATACCCAACCAGCAACTGCCGGCGCGCGTGGAAGAAGCGCTCGAACGGGTAGGCCTGCGGGATGTGGCGGATAAGCGGGTGGCTACCTTCTCGCGGGGCATGCGTCAGCGGCTGGGGGTAGCCGATGTGTTGATCAAGAACCCGCGCCTGATCATCATGGACGAGCCGACTTCCGGTTTGGACCCGGAAGCCTCGCTGGAATTTCTGGAAATGATTCGCGCGCTGAAGCGGGAGGGCATCACCATCCTGCTTTCCTCGCATCTGCTCTATCAGGTGCAGGCGGTTTGCGACCGGGTCGGCCTGTTCCACAAGGGCCGCATGGTGCTGCAGGGCAGCGTCAACGAACTGGCCGAGCGGGTGTTGGGCGGCGCCTACCGCATTCAGCTGCAGGCCGAAGGCGACCCGCAAGCCATTCAGGCCGCTTTACAGCGCGTGGATGGCTTCCGCAACATCCGCCAGACCGCCGAGAACCTGTACACGATGGAAGCCGCCCGCGATCTGCGTCCGGAGGCCGCTCAGGCGGTTGTTTCGGCCGGCGGGCGTTTGTATAAACTGGATGTGCAGACCCAAAGTCTGGAAGAAATTTACAGCGCCTACTTCAAGGAGGTGGAACATGGCACAACCCAATCCAGCCTTAGCCGCCAGGTCTGAAGCGACCGGCCGGGCAGCAGCCCGCGAGGGCTCGCCGTGGAAGGGGATGTGGGCGGTGGTTGCCAAAGAGATGGCCGACCACCTCTCCAGTGCGCGCATGGTAGTGCTGGAAATTCTGATTGTGCTGGCGGCAGTCGGCTCGATCTATGTGGCAACCCAGAACATCAGTCAGAACATCAGTCAGGACCGCTTTCTGTACCTGCGTCTGTTCACCACCGCCCAAAATCCGCTGCCGGCTTTCGTGGCGCTGCTGGCTTTCTTCATCCCGCTGGTTGCCATTGCGCTGGCGTTCGACTCGGTCAACAGTGAGTTCAGCCGGCGCACGCTCTCGCGCGTGCTGGCGCAGCCCATTTACCGCGATGCGCTGTTGATGGGCAAGTTTCTGGCGGGACTCTTCACCCTTGCGCTGGTATGCACCGCGCTCTGGCTGCTGATTTTCGGTTTGGGCATTCTGCGGCTGGGGGTGGCACCCGGCGGTGAAGAAGTGGGACGTGCGCTGTGGTTCCTGCTGGCCACCATCTTCTACGGCGGCATCTGGCTGGCGCTGGCGATGGTCTTTTCGGTCATCTTCCGGCAGCCGGCAACCGCGGCGCTGACTTCCACAGCAGTGTGGTTGTTCTTTACCGTATTCTGGAACATCATTGCCGGTTTGCTGGCACAGTCGCTCAGCCCGATTCGCTTTGGCACGCTGGGCGAGCTGCTGGCGCAGGCCAACCTGCAGCTGGCGCTTTCGCGCTTTTCGCCCAACACACTGTACGCCGAAACGATGATCGCCCTGCTCAACCCGGAAACCCGCTCGCTGGGCATTCTGCTGCCGACGCAGATGGAAGGCGCCATTCTCGGTTCACCGCTGCCGCTTTCCCAATCGGTGGCGCTGATCTGGCCGCAGTTGACCGGCCTGATCGCCGCCACCATCGTCCTGTTTGCGCTGGCTTACATCCTCTTCCAGCGGCAGGAAATCCGCGCCTGAATCGGCTGATGCTTCCCCCACACTCGGGTCTGCCGTTGTGGGGGAATTTTTTTAACCCATCCAGATGCGCAGCGCTGCCAGTGCGGCAAACACCAGGGTAACCCCCACCGCTACCAGCGCCACCCGCCTGCGGCTGCGTTGATTGACCAGACTGACGCCGGTAAAATCAGCCTGTACCGTCCAGATTGGCCCGGCCGACCAGGCAAACGCCAGCCCGCCGATCAGCCCGCCCAAGTGTCCCCAGTTATCTATACCCGGCGAGGTGCCCAGCAGCAGGTTGATGCCGGCAATCATTAGCGTGGACATCAGCAGGCTGCGCGCATTTTGAATCAACGTGCGATTCTGATAGAGAAAGACGGCCTGCGCCGCCAGCAGACCAAAAATGGCGGTCGAAGAACCCAATGAAGGGCGCGGCGTCATCATAAAGGAAATGACATTCCCGGCAAAGCCGGAAATCAGGTACAGCAGCAGGAAGCGGTTGTGACCGTAGTAACGTTCCAGATTGCTGCCGAAAATGAACAGCGCATACATGTTGAAGGCAATGTGCAAAACCGAGCCGTGCAGCCACATCGGTGTGATCAGCCGCCAGTACTGCCCGGCAACGATGAGCGGGTTGACTTTGGCACCCAGCGCAGCCAGCAGGTCAGCCCCGGTGGTGGTTTGGGTGAACAACTGACCCAGAAAGGCCAGCACACAGGTGGCAATCATAAAGTAGGTGACGTAGGGCGGCTCGGAAGTCGGCCGCCGGAAAATCCTCACCGGCCCGGCGGGCGGTACCGGCGGATGTTCTTCGTTGTCGTACTGGGAATAGGGCGTGTGATTCATAGCGAGTAAGTTCTGGGTTTCACCTTGAGGTGTTCGGCGGTCAGAATTGCCAGAATCTGATCAATGGTTTTTTCCAGTTGACCGTCGGCGTTCACCACCGCATACTCAAATTCGGGCAGGCGCTTCATTTCTTCCTGCGCGGTTTGGATGCGTTTTTGCAGCGTGGCGGGTGTTTCGGTGTGGCGGGCAGTCAGACGCGCTTCCAGTTCTTCAAAACTGGCCGGCAGCAGAAAAATCATCACCGCCTCAGGAAACAACTGACGCAGCCGGGCAGCCCCCTGCACATCCACTCGGAAGATGACATCCTTGCCGCTGTGCATGGCATCGCTGACTTCGCGTTTGGGAATGCCCTTGTAATCATCGTAAACCCGCGCGTATTCAATCAATTCGTGATTGCGAATCATTTCCTCAAACCGGGCGGTGCTGACAAAGTGATAGTCCACACCGTCCACCTCGTTGGGGCGCGGTTTGCGGTCGGTGGCGGTGACCACCACATGCAAAGGCAGGTTGCGTTTTTTGAGTTCCTGAATCACGGTATCTTTGCCGACTCCGGAAGGGCCGGAGATGACCACCAGCAACGGGCTTTGACCGGGCAGCAGCGAGGCAGACGAATGCGGCATGAAGTTTTGTTCACTCCTTTGGGCAGGCTCTTACGGTTTTCTTACATTGGTTTGATTATAATAGAGAAATTGAACTCTTTGATGAGTGGAGTGTGAGAATGCCTGCCTACGAGTATCGCTGTCTGGACTGCCGCAAACGCTTTGAAGTCTTTATGTCCTATTCCGAATATGGCACGCGCGAGGTTACCTGTACCCACTGCGGAAGTAAGCGTGTTCAGCGGCGCATCGGCCGGGTGCGGGTTGCCCGTTCCGATGACAGCCGCCTGGAAAGCCTGGCAGACCCCGACAATTTAGCCGGTCTGGAAGATGACCCGCGCACGCTGGGACGCATGATGCGCCAGATGAAGAGCGAACTGGGCGAGGATATGGGGGATGTATTCGACGAAGTGGTGGATCGGCTGGAAAAGGGTCAATCGCCGGAGGATATTGAGCGCGACCTGCCCGAACTGGGCAGCGATGAGGGCGGTGACTTTGGCGGAATGAGCGATTTGGACTGATGGGGTGACTTCACGGTTTCAGCAAGGCGGTCAGCGCTTCGTAAGAAGTTACCCAGGCGATTCGATTGATGAAAGCCGCCAGCGAAGGGCTTTGGGCGCGCAGCGCACGCACGGCGGCGGGGACGGGATCCTCTCCGGCGGCTCCGCCGGGTTGATCGGCGTAGGCGCCGTAAAAGGCAAAGTAAGCCTGATTCAGCCGCCGGATGCGGTAGCCGTTTTCCCAAAAAATGCGCCGCCTCTGCTCCATGTATTCTTCTGCCTCTTCAATTTTACCCTCCGCCAGCAGCGCATCCACCGTTACACGGGTTTCACGCATTTCAGCCCGAAAGTCAAAAGCCGGCGGTTCTTGCGGCTGTGCCGGCCGGCTGGCAGGGGGCTGTGGTGGCGGCGGAACCTTTTCCGGGTAGAAACGTTC
>NZ_JBRCOK010000078.1:0-13725 GCF_053501535.1 Bellilinea sp.
GTACAGACCGTCAATCTCCTGCTGGATGCGGATGGTCTCGGCTATGGCGGCGGCGATGCGGATGTAGCGCAGCGGGTCATCCAAACGGCGGCCTTTGCGGTCTTTGAGGTATTTTTCCAGCACGGCATAACCGCCGATGCGGTAGGCCCACATCTGGGGGGTGATGCCTTCAAAGTACTTTTCGGCGTTGATCTGCACCCGCCCGGAGTTGGGGTCGTAGCGTACTTTTTCGATCAGGTCGCTGCCCTTGCCCTGGTATTTGACGGCAGCGCCTTCGCCGGGGGAACGCAGCAGGTGCAGGTCAATCAGCCGGCGGCCGAGCAGACATCGGTCAGCAGTTGTCGTTTGCCATTTGATCGTTTTCAACTTCAAGAAAGCCTTTGAGATGCAAACAGCAAAATTTTTGAAAAAATCTGAATTTTGTTATAATTGAATTATTACTTTTTACATACCATCCGATCCTCTTGGGTAAGAATCTTCAAGGAAGAAGCGCCGGCTGCAACAAAAAAGGTAGTGCGGTTAAATTCTGAAGATTTGGAAGAAGGGGGTGACCAGGTGATCTTTATATAACCAAAGCGCAAAGCGTCTTTTGTGTTGTTACAAGGATGAAACCGGAACGGCTTACGTTTTGATTCCCCGGATTTTATGGAGGTATGAAATGTCTTTCCAGAAAAAATTGTTCCGCCTGTCGCAGGTAGAAATCCATTGTCGCCGTGTTCAAGGATGGCTGGTAAGCGTGTTGCTGACCGTAGCTTTGCTGGCTGCTGGGTGCAACACCAGCGCCCCCGAAATACCAGCCTCGCCGACAGCAACTGCTCCCACCCAAACACCGCTGCCCACCTTCACACCATCGCCCACAGCAATTCCCTCTCCGACCTTTACACCCATGCCTACCCCAACGCCGACCCCGCTTCCACTGCCGGTGCTGGCCGGCACGCCGTATCCACAGCCCAAGCAGCCCATTTTGCCAGATAATGCCGAACAAGTTGAGCAGCTGGCGCGCTGGGGCAAAGGCAAGTTGTCGGGGATAGCTCTCTCGCCCGATGGAAAACTCCTGGCGGTAGCTTCGTCAATGGGAATTTATTTGTACGATGCGCAGAGTTTGGAAGAAGTGAAGTTTATTGATTCCAAACCCGGCAGTGTGGCCTTTTCGCCGGATGGAAAAGTGCTGGCTGCGGGATTACTAGACGGTATGGTGCAGTTGTGGCGGATATCTGACAGCACATTACTGCAAACCTTAAGTGGCCACACAAATATTGTTCGGCACGTGGCTTTCTCGCCAGATGGAGAGGTGATGGCTTCGGCATCAGCGGACAAAACCGTTCGGCTTTGGGCAACGAATGACGGTACATTGTTGAAAACTTTAAAAGGGCACACAGATATTGTGTGGAGTGTGGCTTTCTCACCAGATGGAGAGACTCTGGCTTCGGGATCAAGGGACAAAACTGTGCGTATGTGGGCTGCCAATGACGGGAGGTTAATCCGTATTCTCGAGGGACACAAATATCCAGTGCGAAGCGTAACTTTCTCACCGGATGGGCAGTTTCTGGCCTCCGGATCACAAGATGCATCTATAAAAGTTTGGCGCGTTGCAGATGGCACATTGTTACACTCATCAACAACAAATGGAGAATGGGATGGATATGGTGTTGCTTTTTCGCCAGATGGGGAATTCATGGCTGCGGGCTCGCGAGATGGAATAGTTCGGTTGTGGCGGGTTTCAGATGGATCGCTGATTCGTACTCTTGAGGGACACAAATTTCTGGTTTGGGCTATAACATTCTCACCTGACGGCAAGACCTTGGTTACAGGTGGTTGGGATAATGCGATTCGGTTTTGGCAAGTTTCAGATGGTATTCTGATAAATACTCTTGAGGGTCACGCAGATAGTATGTTGAGTCTAACTTTTTTGGCGGACGGGAAGGTACTCGCAGCCGGTTCGTATGACAAAAGGGTGTGGATATGGCAAGTCGTTGATGGGACGGTATTAAGAATCTTAGAGGGACACACAAAGTATGTTTTGAGCGTTGCCTTCTCGCCCAGCGGGGATACTCTGGCTTCGGGGTCAGGAGACGGTACAGTGCGTCTATGGCGAGGTTCAGACGGCGCTTTTCGAAAAACCCTGAATGTAAATTCCACTGTATTCAACATAGCCTTTTCACCAAATGGAAATTATTTGGCTACAGCAGATTATGATGGATACATTAAAATATGGCGTGTTTCAGATGGCGATAGATTGTACTCTCTTGTTGATCACACTGGAAGTGTGATGAGTGTAACTTTCTCTCCGGACGGCCGCACTATTGCCTCTGGTTCGGCAGATAAAACCGTTCGGCTTTGGCACATGTCCGGCAAGAAATTAGAAAGTACCTTGTCTGGGCATAAGAAAATCTATAGCGTTGCCTTTTCGCCGGACGGACAGATTCTGGCTTCGGGGTCAGAAGATGGAACGATACAGTTGTGGCGGGTTTCAGATGGCACACTAATCCAAACCCTCAAAGGGCACACAAGTCTGATAAACTGCGTTGTCTTTTCACCGGATGGGCAGATTCTGGCTTCAGGTTCGGATGACAAAACCATACGGCTTTGGCGCGTTGCGGACGGCACCCTGCTAAATACATTAGAAGTACATAGAGGTGATGTAATGAGCGTTGCCTTCTCGCCGGATGGGCAATTGCTGGCTTCGGCGTCAGCGGATGGAACCGTTCGGCTGTGGGGGATTCCGTAATCCTGCCGTGTCTGTCCCCTTCTGCACCTCCCCCAATCTCACCAAATTAAGATTGGGGGAGGCGGTTTGAAAATAAAGGTTGTGCCTTTGTGTTGAAGTTGTTTTGTTACGTCCCTGCCCGGTTACACCCAGCCGCGGCTTTCCCAGCGGCCGATCAAGGCCGGGCGGGAAGCAAACTTCTGCGCCAGTTGACGCAGCCGTGCCCGAAAAACCGCCTGCGTGTTTTGGAATTCCGACAACTGCTGCAGCTTTTCCAGTAATGCCGTTGCTTCATCATAAACCGAGGCGATTCTGCGCCCATTTTCCAGCAGTGACTCGACCTGCTGCCAGACTTCTCCCTCGCGCTCTGCCAGAGACTGCATATCGGCGATGTGCTTTCGGCGGGCTTCTGCCGCCTGGCGTTTCTTCTCGGCAATTTCCAACTCTTTGGCACGCTTCAGCAGCTGCTGAAGGGTACGCCGTTCTGATGGATGGGGGCGTTCGGTGGGGAAAAACCCAGCCAGCCGCTTGCGCAGCGCCGGCCCTGCGCTGGGATCGCCCTCTGCCAGACGTACCAGGAACTCGTTGCATTCTGCGCGGGACAATCGTTCAATCGGTTTGCGGTAATCTAGCGACTCGGCCTCTTTCCGATCAGGGCTGGCTTCGGCAGCAGCCTGAACCAGAAAGATGTCAAGTCCAAAGAAACGAATGAAGTTCCGCAGAGAAGAGTTTAACTGCTTCAAATCCGCTGGGACGGGCGGTTCAAGGGTCTCAGCCCTGAAAATACTTCGATCAATCGTCACCGCTCTCAGCCAGGCCAGATAAAGCAGGCGGTAGTCGCCCGCCAGCAAATCAGACCGCAGGTGAATGAAGTGCGAAAGGATGGCTTCGTCTTCCGTCCACCACCCCCCATCCGGCGGGTAAAAATCCAAATCGAGTATCTGGTGATCTTCCATCGTTTCAAGAGTGATATATTCGTCCAGCAGATAGGGGGAAATGTCGTTCTCTTCCAGCAGGCCTTTCGGGAAGCGGAACATCAACCGCAGCCTGCCCCAGTTTGCCCAGTAAAAGTAAGCGTCAAAATACTTGAGCAAAACCTGCTTGGGATCGTGGCGGAAGTCGCTCCAGTGATAGGTAACCACCGCCCGGTTTGCGGTGACGTCAATGTGGCTGGAAAGACCGTTGACGGCGGACTGTTCTTCGGGGGTCAGCAGGCGGTCAACTGCCTGCCACTCGTGATACTGGTATTCACTCACTGCTGGCCTGCCTCAATCAAATCATGGACGGTTTGCAGCAACCCTCTGCCGAAGGGTGTAATTTGAAAGCTTTCAACCAATACAATTTCGAAGGGATCTTGCATAAACAAATCCACGTCGGGGTGCAGAATTCCAAAATGAGCCAAAGGCACAATCACAACGGATTGGATAAGGCGATAGAAGAAAAAGTCAGGAACTTCCACATCTGGAATGGCTGAAGTGTCCGCAGGCGGCGCGCTCACTCCTAACAGCCGCTCGGCAAAGGGTTTGAACGGCAGTGGTTCTGCAACAGGCAGCTGCAGCAGTTCTTTGAGAACGGTTTTTGAAAAGCCGAATAAAAGATAACCAAATCTAGCAGCTGATCGGGAAGCAACCGCCCAGTTGGTGCGCGTCCACCAGGTGGCCGTCAGGAAAAAGACCTGCGCGGCTGCATCCGCAGCGAGGAAACGCTCGCCGAGCGGGGTTAATTTCCAACGCTGGCCAGGCCCGCCGCTGATCAGACCGCCGGTGGCTGCCAGAATGTGCCGAAAGACAAGCGGCTGAACATCGCTTTCGCTGCGAACGCGGGTTATAAATCCTGCGATATTCTCTTCCATTGGGGGCGGATTGACCATCTGCGCGCAGATTTCACGCACGGCCTTCAACGGGAAATTGCCGGTGGTTTTGGTACCGGTCACCTTGTTGTCTCGCAGGTAGTTAAGCAGAACAACCACATCGCGGCGCAGGGGGAGTTCTTCTGCAATCCGCCGCTGCTCCTCGGGCAGCGTTTTTGACCAGGCTGAATCCAGATCATACTTAATTTTCAGAAGATCGTCCTCATCCGTGAAGATGGGAAGTCTTCCATCTAAAATTTTCAGGTTAAACACTCTGCGCAGCAGGTTATTCACGCTATTCAAGTCAAAGGCTTCGGGGTCGAATTCCCCGCCAATCCATTCCAGATAATCCTCATGCTCGGGATGATCGGGGTCACTTATTGCGTCCAGGAAGTATTGATAGCCCCACACCCCGCCGACATCTTCTGGAGGGCAGGCGCGCGCGCCTTTCAAGCAGATGGGATAACGGAAATCTTGCTGGGGTGGAAGAATCTTTTCTACCACAAGCGTGTGTTCCCAGCTGTCGCCAAAGTCATACCGGTAGGTAAATCGCTGCTTTTCACGCTTAATCACCGCGCTCAGGGTAGTATGACTTTCGCTAGGGAATTCGTCTTCGTTGAATGCGAATTCCAAATCCTCCGAATTGTGGTAAATCATTTCATCTATAATAAAATCGTGCAGGTGGGAGTTTTCCCAGCCCATCACAATTTGCAGGATGTCATGCAGATCGGATAGGGTGGTATCTCCCGCTACCAGAAAGCGCCGCCAGATCGGCGGGCGGATGTGATTGAGGGAAACCTTGATTTGATAAATTGGGGCGGATGGATTGGACATGGGGATACTTCCTTGAGTTAACTTAGAATATCTAAATTATATTCAATGACTGGATGTATGAAAAGTTGTGAGAAGTTTTAAGGCAGGCAGAAATAAACGGGAAATGACGGGCGAGCTGGCAGTATTATATTGCGCATAGCCAATTCATGACATTTCGCATCGGATTTGTGTCCTATAAAATAGTTAATCCTGTCATAAATTTATTATGATTAAGCATACTAGCATCTGTCAGGGGGGTGTATTACGATAAAGACAACATTCTGCATCTTCTTAACCATTCTCCCCCGCCTGTGTAGGTGAGGTAGCGTTTTTTCAGGATTGATTGCAAACCCCTCTTGGGGAGGGGAGGGGTTCGTGTTGCCTTCTACCGGGTAGTGGATTTGGCGGAAGATGCACCGGAGGGTGCATTGCTTTATTCCTTTGAATCATCTGCCGCTGTTCTCAGGTGTGTTGTTTTTCAAAGCCGCTGACCAGTCGTTGACGGACAGCGGCTTTGTTCTTACCACCCAAACTTCACCCTAAATTCCATCTCCATTTAGAAAGGATCAAAAAACCATGGACTTTAAGCTTACCGAAGAACAAGAACTATTGTTGAACAGCCTGACCGAGCTGCTCCAGCGCGAGGCGCCGGAAAGTCTGATTGCCGAGCTGGACGAAAAGCACGAATTCCCGTGGAAACCGTGGCAGGCTCTGGCAGATAACGGCTTCCTCGGCCTGGGAATCGGCGAGGCCTACGGCGGCACTCCGGCGGATGTGCTCACCCAAACGCTGGTAGCCGAAACGCTGGGCAAATACGCCTTCCCGCTCGGCGTCATCTACGGTTTGGGTGTCATCACCATCCGCGATATTGAACAATTCGGTTCAGAAGAGCAAAAACAGCGCGTGCTGGGCGGCATCTGCCGCGGCGACCCGCCGGTAGCGCTCGGCATCAGCGAGCCGCAGGCCGGCTCGGATGCTGCCGGGCTGAAAACCCGCGCCGTGCTCGAAGGTGACGAGTGGGTCATCAACGGGCAGAAGATTTACTGCACCATCTCCAATATCGCCAAATACATCTTGCTGATGACCCGCGACCCGCAAATCGAAAACCCTTACAAGGGCATGTCCATGTTCCTGCTGCCGACCGATGCGCCGGGTGTGCGCATCAACCCGCTGCCCAAAGTCGGCTGGTGGTCGGTGCCAACCTGTGAGGTGTTCATTGACAATGTGCGTCTGCCCAAGGATGCGCTGGTCGGGCAGCTGAACAACGGCTGGATGCAGCTGATGGCCAACTTCGAGATCGAGCGGATTGTGCTTTCGGCAGCCTGCATTGGTGCGGCTGAAGCGGCCTTTGAAGATGCCGCCGTGTATGCCAATCAGCGGGTGCAGTTCGGCCAGCCCATCGGCCGCTTCCAGATGATTCAGGAAAAGATCACCGACATGGCGATCAAGATCGAAAACATGAAGAACTACTGCTACAAAGTGGCGTGGATGATGGACAACGGCCTGCCGGTGCGCCACGAACACGCCATGGCGAAGTTGTACATCACCCGCTCGGCCTTTGAGGTCATTGACGATGCCATGCAGATCATGGGCGGGCTGGGTTATATGATGGCTCATCGCGTCCAGCGCCTGTGGCGGGATGTGCGCGTCATGCGGATAGGCGGCGGCACGGATGAGATCATGTACAACATTGCCGGCCCGCAGTTGTTGAAGAAATACGCCAAATAATTTTCCAGGTCAATTCCAAATCTATTCTCTTATCTATGAAAGGAGTTTGAACAATCATGGCCAGCACGAAAGACATTCCCCAATTTGGACAGCTTTCCGGGTTAAAGGTGCTCAGCACGGGTACCGTCGTGGCGCAGCCCTACGCTGCCATGTTAATGGCTGAGGCCGGCGCGACCGTCATCCATGTTGAAAGCACCCTGGCACCCGATACCTGCCGGGCAATTAAATATGCCTGGAATCAGGAACACCGCAACGAACTGGCAATGGCGCTCAACATCCCTTCGCCGGAAGGGCGCGAGATTTTCCTGAAATTAATCCGCTGGGCAGACATCTGGATGGAATCCTCCAAAGGCGGCACCTACCAGAAGTGGGGTCTGACCGATGAATACCTGTGGGAGCACAACCCCAAACTGGTCATCATTCACGTTTCCGGTTTTGGGCAGGAAGGCGATCCGCAGTACGTTTCCCGCGCGTCTTACGATGCCATCGGTCAGGCGTTTGGCGGTTACATGTTCATCAACGGTATGCCGGAACCCAACCCGCCCATGCGCGCCGTCCCCTACACCTGTGATTACGTCACCGCCCTGAATGCCTGCTGGGCGGCCCTGGCGGCTTATATCAACGTGCAAAAAACCGGCAAGGGCGAAAGCGTGGACATTGCCCAGTTCGAGATGATGATGAAGATTCAACTGCACTACCCGATGACTTACTTCCAGGATGGGGTGGTGCTGCCGCGCTTCGGCAATGCCGATCCCAAATTTGCCGGTTACAGCGCCTACAAGTGCAAAGACGATAACTACGTGTTTATCGGACTGGTCGGCGCCGGCCCGATGAAGCGCGGCTTGCCGCTGCTCGGTTTGACCGGTGACCCGGACTTCCCCGCCGGCATTCAGCTGGCACTGCGCGGCACACCCGCCGGCGAAAAACTGGATGCTGCCATTCAGAAGTTCTGCGATGAGCACACCGCCGAGGAAGTGGACAAGCTCTTCCTCGAAGCCGAGGTGCCGTGCAGCATCATCCTCAATGTGGCCATGGCGGAGAAGAACCCGCATTACCAGGCGCGGCATGTCTTTACCGAATGGGAAGACCCGCAGTACGGCAAGGTCAAGGGTGTCAACACCATGCCGCGCTTCAAGCGCAACCCCAGCAAAATCTGGCGCGGCGCACCGCTCTACGGCATGGATAACGCCGACATCCTGCGCGAACTGGGCTACACGGATGAGGAAATTGACCAGTTCTATGAAAAGGGAGTGCTGAAAGCCGGCGAAGGCTGTCACTAATTTGAAGGGAATGCGGGGGTGGCTGTAACGAGCCATCCCCGCCTTTTGAGAGGGCTTATGACATACGCTTATGAAACCTTGCAGGTTAGCGTAGAACAGCGTGTTGCACTGGTCACGCTGAACCGTCCGGAGAAATTGAATGCGTTGAGCATGAAGATGCTGGCTGAACTGCGTTCGGTTTTTGAAGAACTGCGCATAGACAGAGAAGTTGGCACCGTTGTATTAACCGGAGCAGGAAGAGCCTTCTGCGCCGGCGGCGACCTGAACGACATGCTGGAAGGTAAATTACAGCTGGACTATACCGCCGGTCGCACGCTGGGCAAGACCATTATGGCCATTCAGGGCCTTGAAAAGCCGGTCATCTGCGCGCTGAACGGCATCGCCGCCGGTGGCGGGGCAGGGGTAGCCCTGGCCTGCGATGTGATCTACGCCTCGGACAAGGCGCGCTTTTCGGAAATCTACACCAACATCGGTATGCTGCCGGACTGCGGCAACCTGTGGCTGCTGGCGCGGGTGGTCGGCCCGTACAAAGCCAAAGAATTGTGCTTCACCGCCGAAATCATTGACGCCGCCGAGATGTACCGGCTGGGAATCGCCCAGCGGCTTTTCCCGCCGGAAGAGTTGCTGCCGGCTTCGATGGAATTTGCCCGCAAGCTGGCCGAAGGCCCGACGAAAGCCCATGCCATGATCAAGACGTTCATTGACCGCGGCTGGGGTCTTTCTCTGGAACAGTTTTACGACCTGGAAGCGCTCGGCCTGGAAATCATCATGCAGAGCGAGGACTTCAAAGAGGGCGTCGCCGCTTTCGTTGAAAAACGTAAACCGGTCTTTCGCGGTCAATAAACCGGCGCGGCTGTTGCGTTCTACGGTTGCCTCGTCCATGTCAGAAGCGCTGATCGGCCTCTGATGTGGACATTCTCATTCCTAAGAAATCAGGTTATCTCTCAGGAGGTGTGATGAACATTATCGTTTGTTATAAATTTGTGCCCGATCCGGAGGACATGCAGGTTAAACCCGACGGGAAAATATCGTTCGAAGGCGCAGAATGGATCATCAGCGATTACGACCTGATGGCAATTGAAACGGCGGTACGGCTGGTGGAAACCCATGGCGGCAAGGTGACCGCGCTGAGCGCCGGCCCGCAGCAACTCTCCAGTTCCAAGGGTAAAAAAGATGTCCTCTCGCGCGGGCCGGATGAACTGGTGCTGGTGGTGGATGAAGCCATGCAGACCGCCGATACCCATCAAACCGCGCAGGTGCTGGCGGCCGCAATTCGCAAGATGGGTGAATTCGATCTGGTGCTGTTTGGCGAGGGTTCGGCCGATCTGTACTTCCAGCAGGTTGGACTTCAGGTGGGTGAACTGCTGGGAGTGCCGGTGATCAATGCGGTCAGTAAGGTGAGTGTAGAGAACGGCCGGCTGGTGGTGGAACGTAGCACAGAAGAAGATGTACAGGTGCTGGAAACCTCATTGCCGGCGGCGCTGGCCGTCACAACCGACATCTGCCAGCCGCGCCTGCCGAGCATGAAGGAAATCCTCAAAGCCGGCAAAAAGCCGGTGACAGAGTGGTCACTGGCTGATTTGGGGCTGAATGTGCACGCGCTGCGCTCCAGTGAGGTGCTGGCGGTGCGCCCGCCCGATCAGGTCGAACGCAAGCGCATCAAACTCAGCGGCGAACCCGATCAGGTCGTTCAGCAGTTGTTGAATTACCTCAGCAAAGAAGGCGTATTATAGGAAGGAGGGGCAGAATGACGAAAGAAATCTGGGTGTTGAGTGAAAAGGAATCGCTGCAGGCGGAACTGCTGGGGGCTGCCCGCTTTTTAGCGGAGGGTCTGGGCGGTACGACTGCCGCGCTGGTGATCGGCGCTGCCGGACGGAGCGAAGCGGCTTTCCGGCAGGGCGCCGATAAAGTGTATCGCCTCAGCGAGACCGCCGAATACACATTGGAGGATTTTCTGCCCAGCCTGGTACAGGCAGTGCAGCAATATCAACCGGCAGCCGTGTTAATCGGTGCGACCTGGAGCGGCAAGGCCCTGGCCGGACGTCTGGCGGCAGTCCTGCACCGCTCGGTGGTCACGGACGTGAAAAAATTTGCCGTCCGGGACGGTCAAATTGAAGCCACCCACCTGATTTTGGGAGGGGGAGCCGTGCGGGTGGAAAGAACGCTCGCTGAACCGTTGATTGCCACGCTGGGGCTGGGTTTGTTTGAAGCCCTGCCTGCCAGTGCCGAAGCGACGGGCGAGGTGGTGGCTCTGAGCTTCGTCCAGCCTCAAAGCCGCTGGGTGCTGCGCGAGCGCAAACCCAAACCGCCTGCTTCGGTCAATCTGGCGGCGGCAAAAAAGGTGGTCTGCCCGGGGCGCGGCGTGCAAAAGCAGGAAGACCTGCAAATGATGTTTGAACTGGCGCAGCTGCTGGGCGCTGAAGTCGGCGCCACCCGTCCGCTGTGCGAGGGCCTGGACTGGCTGCCGCGCGAACGCTACATTGGCGTTTCCGGCGCGTTCATCAAACCGGATTTGTATCTGGGCATCGGGGTTTCCGGTCAGGTGCAGCACACCGTCGGCATTACCGAATCGCGGGTGGTGGCGGCCATCAATAAAGACGAAGAAGCCCCCATCTTCCAGCAGGCCGATTACGGCATCGTCGGCGATTTGTACCAGATCGTCCCGGCGCTGATCCGCGCCTTGCAGGCACGCCGGTAAGGGGGCGGGTATGGAGGATAAGGTTGATGTCATCATCGTTGGCGGCGGGCTGGCGGGCTGCGCGGCAGCGCTGAGCCTGGCACGCGAAGGGCTGGAAGTGGTGCTGGTGGAACGTGGCCCGTATGCCGGCTCCAAAAACCTGAGCGGCGGGGTGTTGTACGGGCGCGTGCTGGAGCAGTTGATTCCCGAATACTGGCAGGAAGCGCCGGTGGAACGAGCCATTACCCGCGAGGTGGTGACTTTCCTCAGTGAGCAAACCGCCTTCAACATAGATTTCCGCAATCCGCGTTTTGCCGAAAGCCACAACGCCTATTCGGTATTGCGCGGTAAGTTTGACCGCTGGCTGGCGGATCGGTGCGAAGAGGCCGGCGTCATGCTGGTGACCGGCATCAAGGTAGAGCGGGTGCTGGTGGAGGAGGGCAGGGCGGTTGGCATTCTGGCCGGAGAAGATGAAATGCGGTCGGATGTGGTCATCCTGGCGGACGGCGCCAATTCTTTCCTCGCCGAGCAGCTCGGTTTGCGTCCGCGCTTCGACCCGGCTCATCTGGCGGTGGGGGTGAAGGAATTGATCGGCTTGCCGCGCGAAACGATCGAGGAACGTTTCAACCTGAGCGGCGACGAAGGTGCTGCCTACGGTCTGGTGGGGTATGCCACCCGCGGGATTGCTGGCGGCGGCTTTCTTTATACCAACCGCGAGAGCATTTCCATCGGTGTGGTCATGCACCTGGATGAGGTGATCGAACACGGCATCAAACCCGCCGAGGTCATGGATGACTTTCTGGCTCACCCGTGCATCGAGCCGCTGGTGCGCGGCGGCAAGCTGCTGGAATACGGCGCGCATCTGGTGCCGGAAGGCGGGCTGGCGATGCTGCCCAAATTGAGCATGGCGGGCCTGCTGGTGACTGGCGATGCCGCCGGTTTGTCGGTCAACAACGGGTTTGTGGTGCGCGGCATGGATCTGGCAATTGCTTCTGGCATGCTGGCCGCTCAAACCGTGCTGGAAGCGAAGGCCAAAGGCGATTTCGGTGCGGAAGCCATGCGCCGTTACGTTCAACTGCTGGAAGAATCATTCGTGCTGAAAGATATGCGCACCTATGCCGGCGCGCCGGCTTTCATGAAGAACAAACGCCTGTATACCGCCTATCCTGAACTTCTGGCTCGGGTGATGACGGCTATTTATCAGCATGAGGGGCAGCCCAAAGCCCATTTGTACACGCTGGCGCTGCAAAGCCTGAAGGAATCGGGCATCTCGGTGCTGGATGTGGCAAAGGACGGCTGGAAAGGAGCGCGCAGTCTATGAAACGGATGACGATCACCGAAAAACTGGCGGTCAACAAGTACGAACTGGACGAGGGGCATCCGCATATTGAAGTGAACCACGAATTGTGCAGCCGGTTGTGCAAAACCAAAGCCTGTCTGTATGTTTGCCCGGCGGGGGTGTACAGCGAACAGGACGGCAAAATCATTGCCGACTGGGCTGGCTGTGTGGAATGCGGCACCTGCAAGGCGGCCTGCCCGGAGCAGGCGCTGGTGTGGGAATACCCGCGCGGCGGTTTTGGGATTGTATACCGCTTTGGGTAAGTGTCAGGGCCACCGCAGCCCGGTACACATCGGGCTGCGGTGGCGAGAGGGGGAACCTGCAGCCGGACTGCGATTTTATACCCAAGATAACTTTTATTATATTGGGATAAATTATTTATCCCATTATTGTGTCATTGTGGCTTGACATCATTGTGTAATTGCGTTATTCTAAACATGGAGGTATAGGATGAAACGCAGTCAATTGATCCTGGATGAAGATAATGACCGACGGTTGAGAGAAATGGCGTACCGTCAAGGTAAAAGCATTTCCGAGATTGTTCGTCAGATTCTGGATGAGTACTTTTCTGAACTCGAGCGAAAAGAGCGAGAACAATCGGTTCAGGCTTTACGTAAGTTGGACCAAATTCGCGAATCAACTGCAAAATTTGGCGTGTATGAAGGCGATCCGGTCAATGAGGCTCGCCAGGAAAGGGACGCCGAGATAGAGGATGTATGGCGTCAGTGGTCATAGACGCAAACCTTGCCATTGGACTGGTGCGCCAAATGCCCTTTTCGGATGCCTTTCGGCGGTTGATTGAGGGCTGGATTTACAACGGGACACCCATGCTGGTGCCCGGCTTGTGGGATTACGAAGTGGTCAGCGGACTGCGAAGGTTGTGGCAGCAAAAAGCCCTGACAGAAGAACAAACCTTCGGCGGACTGGAAGAAATCCTGAACCTGGATATCAAGCGGTATCCGGCAGAGCCAAAATTGATGCAATCCGCCCTGCGCTGGGCAGCGCGGTTGGGACAGAGTAAAGCCTATGATGCCCAGTATGTGGCTCTGGCAGAACAGTTGAACGCGGAGTTGTGGAGCGCCGACCAGCGGCTGGTTCATGCGCTGAGAGATCAGGGCATCCCCTGGGCGCACTGGATTGGGGAAATGTGAGGCTTTAGAAAGTCACGTGGGTAATTACACTGGGGGTAATATCCTTTTGGGGTATCTCCTTTCCCCGGCGGGGGTGCAATAAAACCTCTGCCCTCACTCCCCCTGCCCGGCCGGGCGGTTGAGGCGGTAGGCCAGCAAAACCGCCAGCGGCGGCAGCAAAAAGAGCAGCCCGCCCAGCAAG
>NZ_JBRCOK010000079.1:0-10202 GCF_053501535.1 Bellilinea sp.
TCCAGCCTACAGTTTATCGGCTCGATCCTTTCAATTTCTATCAAGGATAGTCCAGATTCCTATCAAAACCTATCAGACATTACCGTTTTTATGATCCATCAGCAAAAACAGAAAACCAAAATATAATCCTCTCCCTGAAACCACATCATTTTACAGAGCGAACTACATTATTGTGTAGTCTATTTTGATTTCTTTACTCGTAAACTATGAGCATGGGGAATATGCCCTCTTTCGCATCTGGTTTTATTTCAAAACGGAGAATGAGATGACTGAACATACCCTTACCACAAAACCTGGCCCGATCCATTTCGGTAAAACTTTTCTTGCTCTTCTGGGATTGGGACTGGCAGGTATCCTGTCGCTTATACCGACCGCCATTAAACAGATCGCTTCATTGCCAGCCGAACTGATGGATTTACCGCCACAGTTGGCGGCGGTGCTGGCTCTGGTCAATCCATTGATCTTGTTGATGATTGCCATCGTAATTGGTAATTTGCTGGCACAGGGAGTTGGTTTACGTTCGCTGGTGGCGGAAAAAGTCAGTCATGGAACACCACTCTGGCCTCAAATTCGCCCTCATCTAACGCTGGCATTTGGAATGGGCTTTCTGTTTGCCTTTGCCGTACTTGGACTGGACGCCGTAATGAACCCATTCGAAAATACGGAAATGGATACCGAAACCGCAACGCTCACCGGAATTTTCAGTCAACTGCTTCTCGGTCTACTGTATGGTGGCATCGTCGAAGAATTACTGCTTCGTTGGGGAGTGATGAGCCTGCTAGTCTGGTTAGGCTGGCGGATCATTCTGCGTAAAGAGGGACAGGCAACCCCTTCAGTGGTCTGGATGGCAATCATCCTTGCATCTCTTCTGTTCGGAATCGGGCATCTGCCGGCACTGGCAAACATGGTTGAACTAACTCCCCTCCTCATCTTCCGTACCATCCTGTTGAACGCGTTGGGCGGCATCCTCTTTGGCTGGCTCTATTGGCGGCGCGGTTTGGAATTGGCCATGGTTGCCCATGCCGCAGCACATGTCGGTTTCTTTGTGGTCAACCTTGCCACTTTTGCGTTGAAACTTTCCTAGGAAGGCGGAATACCGCCGCAAAGGTTCTAGAATGGTGTTGGTCAGTATTTTTTGGGAACGTATCAGTAGAATACATTGCTCTACGCTCTCATGCCTGACTGATTGGGTAAGATCCAGTATTGAGATACCAACAAACTGGCTTCTTGAAGTAGAAGGGTGATTTTCAGAATGGAATATCTTAAGTTTAGTTTACTTTTTATACTGATTTTCTGCGGTGCTTACCTCGTGGCTGGTCTGCTTGCTTATCGCATCAGCCATGAACTGTATCATGGTGAAAACCGCCTGTTGGATTTCCTCAAAAACATGGCAGATCCAGCGGAGAATGCTAGGGTGGCAAAATTAGCCATTCGTTTGCAGATCCTGCGGGGATTTTTGCTCTCCATTGTGCTTTACCCCATTATCGGATTTTTGGGAGAGTTGTCTTACCTCCTCCGATTCATCTTTCTAGCCGGCCTGATGTTTATCTACACCGATTTCGCCAGTGCAATCCCTTTCCCGCACAACATCGAAGGATTCATTTACATGAAAGATCGTTATCTTCAAAAAAGCGCGTTTTGGAAACTGCAGTTTGAAATGATTGTGTTCAGCCTGCTGTTTGGATCCATATCTGGCTGGCTTTTATTCTCATGAGCAGGGATAATAAATTCAGCAGGAGAAAAATTGAAATTGAAGAGGTGGTACATGAACCGGCCTAAAAGGATTCAGTTCTGGGGAGAGGATGAGAACGACGACCATCTGGTTATGGAAATCATCGAGGGCAAAAAGACGGCAACGGTCAGCAAAGCGGATAATTACTACGAACCGGAGAGTGAATTTGATGACGGCGGGCACGAAGTAACCGACATCGTGGATGTGTATGATCTTAAACAACGGCTGCGCTGCCGCATCCGCATCACCGAAGTGTATCCGGTGAAGTTTGGTAATATTCCCGAAAAACTATGGAAAGGGGAAGCGTGCCGAAGCGCGGAGCATTTCCAAGAGGCACACCGTTATTGCTGGCGGAATTGTGATTTGAATGATGAGTTCGAAATGATCGCAACCCATTTCGTACTTGTCGAGGTTATACCGCTTTCGAAGACGTAAACGGTAGCCATCTTATGCAATTGATTCAGGCAAAACCTGAGCATCTAGACGAAATCACCGAACTAATCCACCGGGTGACTGCGGCGCTGGTCAGGCAGGGAATATATCAATGGGACGAATATTATCCCAACCGAGCTTTTTTCCATGAAGCCATCATGGATGGTAACCTGTTCATTTTTGTCGACGATACGAAAATCATCGGTTGTGTAGTGCTGGATGAATGGCAACCTCCCGAATGGGCTGGTATCAACTGGCAATCCTCAGATTCTGCTGTGCTGGTCATCCATGCCCTTGCCATCGAGTCGCGTTTGCAGAGGCACGGCTACGGTTCGGTCCTGTTACAGGCTTGTGAACATTTGGCCATAGAAAACGGGTACAAAAGTATTCGTCTGGATACCCTTGAAGGCAACTCTGTAGCCAGGTATTTGTATGAACGACATGGGTATCGGTATCGGGGTCAGATTCGATACTGTTCCAAACCTGTTGGTCATCAAACATATCTTTGCTACGAGAAAATATTGACCTAATTAGGGGAAATGAAATTTCACAAAACGCAAAAAAGGCGGAAATTATCGAAAGAGGTTTCCGCCTCTTTGTTCATAGTTTTGCTATCAGCCTATTTTTAGGTAAATAATTTTAATTTGTAGCTGCTTATTCAATTGTTTCTACTCGCTTACGGAACTTATACCCGTAAATGATGATCCCCCGTTCGTTGCCGTCCGAGCGAATCTTGCGGGTGACCATTTCCACCGGCATGCCAATTTCCACCTCATCCGCATCCACATCGGTCAACTGCGCGGTGACCACCGGGCCCTCTTCCAGCTGCACCAGGGCCACCGTGTAAGGGGCAGTATCCTCAAACCCGGCCGGGGCTTCGGTCACATGGGTAAAGGAATAGATCGTGCCGCGCCCGCTAAAGGTAAAGGTCGTGCGCGCATCGTTACCGCAGTGCGGGCACACATCGCGCGGCGGGAAAATTTTGCCTTCGCAGTGCGGGCAAATCTCGCCCTGCAAAGAATAGCGCTGTTTCTTCAATCGCCAGTGTCGCGGAATTTCCATGGTTTATTTCTCCTTCTACTTTGTAAATCAATCCAGCCTACAGTTTATCGGCTCGATCCTTTCAATTTCTATCAAGGATAGTCCAGATTCCTATCAAAACCTATCAGACCCTCACAACCGTTCCAGTACATGGGCAAATGCGGAAGAAGCCGGCCCGCCCAAATTGAGCGTCAGCGCCAGGCGCGCATCCGCAACCTGATTGGCGCCCGCTTCACCGCGCAGCTGCTGGGCGGCTTCGACAATCTGGTAAACCCCCACCGCCCCCAGCGGGTTGCCGCGCCCTTTCGATCCGCCCATCGTCATCACCGGCAGCCTGCCGTCCAGCCGCAGGTCGCCGTTTTGACCCAGCCGCCAGCCTTCGCCGCGTTCGGCAAAACCGGCTGCTTCCAGCCCCAGCACGGCATAAATGGAAAAGGCATCATCCAGTTCGAACAAATCCACCTCGCCCGGCAAAATACCGCCCATTTCGCAGGCGCGCTGAACGGCATAGCGGGCAGATTCAAATGCCAGCGGATCGGGGCGGTCGTGTAACGCCAGCGTATCAATCACCCCCGCCGAGCCGCGCACCCGCACCAGCGGGTGGCGGATGCCGGCCTGCTTTGCCTTTTCGGGGGTGGTCAGCAGCACGGCTGCCGCTCCGTCCGCATAGGACGCCAGATCGAACAGGTTGAGCGGTTCGGCCAGTGGTTCGGCTTTCTCATAAGTTTCCTGCTGAATAGCTTTGCGGTACATGGCAAACGGATTGTTGACCGCGTTGGCGTGCGCCAGCACCGGGAACGCCCCAAACGCCGAACGGGGCGCGCCGTACTGATGCAGATAACGCTGCATCAGTAAACCGGCCTGGCCGGCCAGCGTCAGCCCGACCATGGCCTCATAATCGGCATCCATCGAAAGCGCCACGGCTGCTTCCTGCTCGCTGCCAATTGCATCGGTGTACTTTTCCACACCCACCACCAGCGCCGCATCCACGTATCCGGAGGCCACCGCGATGAAGCCCATCTGAAAGGCCGCCCCGCCGGAAGCCTGCCCCGCTTCACAGGTGAACGCTTCCACGCCGGTCAGACCGGCGTTATCCGCCAGCAGGGTGCCCAGGTTGGACTGGTGCGAGGTTACAATCGCCAGATAGTTGCCCACGTAAAGCGCGTCGGGGGTCAGCCCGTTGGCATCCTGCCGGGCTGCTTTCATCGCCTGATAGGCCAGTGAGCGCAGAGAAATATCCCACAGCTCACCCACCCGAGTCTGACCGATACCGGCAATCACCACATCACGCATGGTCAGCCTCCTCAATCCGCCAGCTTGCCGCGCAGGCGGACGTACATGCCGTAGTCAATTTCGGTGCGTCGGGCAATGTAATCCTGGGTTTGCAGCGCCAGCCGCTGGCGTTCCACCAGCGCTTCGGTGGTGCGGAACAGGAAGGCATCCGAACCGGCGCCCGAACCGAACGAAACCACCAGAATGCGGTCACCCGGTTTGGCGCAGTCCAGCACGGCCGAAAGGCCGATCATCGCCGCGCCGGCATAGGTGTTACCAATCACCGGCGAAAGCAGGCCGGGTTGAATTTGCTCGGGAGTAAAACCGAGCATTTTGGCCACCCGCTGCGGGAACTTGGTATTGGGCTGGTGAAAGACCGCGTATTGAATGTCACCGGCCGTCAGACCCAAATCCTTCATCAGCTGCTTGCCGGCCTCGGTGATGTGCTTGAAGTAAGCCGGGTCACCGGTAAAGCGCTGCCCGTGTTCGGGGTAACGTTCATTGGCCCGCCGCCAGAAATCGGGTGTGTCGGTCACATACGAATAGGTGCCCTCCACGACCGCCAGCGCTTCTTCCGCCGGGCCGAGAATATAGGCTGCCCCGCCGGCCGCAGCGGTGTATTCCAGCGCATCCCCGGGGCGGCCCTGCGCCGTATCCATGCCGATGGCCAGCGCATAACGCCCCATGCCGGCGGCAACCATGGCAATCGCCGCCACCATCGCCTCGGTACCGGCTTTGCAGGCAAATTCCCAATCACCGGCCTGTACGCTGACCGGTGCGCCGATGGCTTCGGCGACCACCGTTGAGCTGGGTTTGACGGCATACGGGTGCGATTCAGAGCCGACCCACACCGCCCGAATTTCGTGGGCGTGAATGCGGGCGCGCGCCAGCGCATTGCGGGCGGCTTCGATGGACATGGTGATCACGTCCTCATCCGCGCCGGGTACCGATTTCTCCCGTACCGGGGCTTCGTCCTTGCCGCCCTTCCAGATGCGCGCCACCTCACGCGCCGGCAGGCGGTAGCGCGGCACATACGCCCCATAACCAATGATGCCAACCGGGCGGGCCGGGATGTGCGTCAGGGTTTGAGTTTCGGGTTTTTCCATAAAAACACTCCTTGTTGGTTACTTCTCTTTCCTTAGGAGAGGATGCAATCAGGCTTCCCCTTGAATTTCCTTCAAAATCTGCTCGGCGCGGTCAATGCGCACCACCTTTTCGCGTACCATTTGCTCTGCCACGCGGTTGACCAGTTCGCCGGTTGCGCCGGCGGCAATGGCTACCTGCCGCGCGTGCAGGGTCATGTGTCCGCGCTGGATGCCCTCGGTTGCCAGCGCGCGCAGCGCCGCCAGATTTTGCGCCAGCCCCACCGAAATGATGATCTCCGCCAGTTCGCCGGCCGTTTTAACGCCCATCAGGCGGATGGCCGCCTGAGCTGCCGGGTGAACGCGGGTTGCCCCGCCGACAATTCCCACCGCCATCGGCATTTCCAGCGTGCCGAGCAGGTTGCCCTGTTCATCCCTGCCCCACGTGCTCAGGCTGGTATAGCGTCCGCTGCGGGCGGCGTAGGCGTGGGCGCCGGCCTCGATGGCGCGCCAGTCGTTGGCGGTCGCCATCACCACCGCATCCACACCGTTCATGATGCCCTTGTTGTGGGTGGCAGCCCGGTAGGGATCGGCAGCGGCAAATGCCCACGCGGCAATGATGCCATCGCGCACCTGCTCGGCGCTGAAATTTTCGAAGGCCAGTTCTTCCAGCCGAATGGTCACCCGCGCCCGTGCCAGCCGGCGTTCGGCAAGGTTGGTCAGGATGCGCAAATGCACCCGTCCGCCGGTAATCCGCTCGACCAGCGGCGCCAGCCGCTCCAGTGCGGTATTGACCGCGTTAGCGCCCATCGCATCGCGCACATCATAAATCAGGTGCAACACCAGAAAGCTGCCAATCGGCGATTCCTCGATGATGCGCACCTCTAAACCCCGCGGGCCGCCGCCCAAACCGGTCAGCACCGGATCAATTTTCGCGGCTTCGGCCAGCAATTCATCGCGCTTTTCCAGCAGGCGCAGGCGGGCGGTTGGGGCATCGGCAACACCCAGAATTTGGATCTGCCCGATCATTTCCGGCGGGTCGGCCTGAGCGATGAAACCGCCGCCGGAACGCGCCAGTTTTGCCATGAAGGACGCACTGGCGACCACCGAAGGTTCCTCAATGACCATCGGCACCAGCACCTCACGCCCGTTGACGATGAAATAACGCGCAATTCCCAGCGGCAGCCCGTAAACACCAATCACATTTTCAATCATGTGATCGGCCTGTTCGAGGGTCAAACCGGCTGCACCGCTCAGCGCCTGCAGGTCGGCATCGCTCAGCTGAGCCTGCTTACCCACCCATTCCATTCGTTGGGCGGGGGGCAGGTCATAAAATTTTGCCCCACTTTTTTCAGGCATGCGTATACAATTCCTCCGGCGATCAAAAATGAACAGGTTTTTTAACCAAACCTACCGTATGTTACCCCCAAAGGTCACTCAAAATCTATCAAATTTTCAGAGAAAGATTATACAAAACTGAGACAAACTTTCTGCGCACCCCGCCGGTGGAAAAAGTGGACATTCTCACCAACTGCAGTTTTTCAATCAGGGTTGATGCGTGCCCGCGTTTTTTACTTTTTTTTCGCTCCGGTTAAATCGTGAAAGTCGCGGTATCCTATTCCAATATTAAGTGCTATTATGATAATGTAAGTCTATATTATCAATGTTATACCTTCGTCAAGGTATAACACCTTTTCTCCAAAAGGAGGTTCTGTATGGTCGAAGAAAGCAGCAAGAACAAACAACGGACACTGCGTGTCCAGATCCGATTCCCGGATAAAACCGAAGGGGAAAAAACACCCCCTATCCGGGTCTATTTGTTTGACCGCCAGGGCAACCTGATCGACTCGCAGCCTTTCACCAAAGAAACCGTCAGCCTTCGCCTCCCTTCCGATCAAAATTATCGTCTGTATGTTGGCCCCGACCTGCTCGGCGAGGAAAAAATCTCCCCGCCGGACTTGCTGCAACAACTGGTCAAAGCCAAAGCCGTATTACAGGATGTCATCCCCGCTCTGCGCCCCTCCTTACTGGAAATTGCTATTTCCCGCGCCATCTATCTATGCTGGTGGAGGTATTGCGTAATTGTCCGCGGGAATGTGCGCAAACGATTCGCCTCAGGTAGTTACGCCACCATTTGCCAGGGCACTGTCAAAATCTACGAAGTGGATTTTCTCTGTTACCTGCAGCGGCTTCCCTTGCCGGAATTGGAGCGCCTGCGAGATGATTTGCTGGATCTGCTTCGCCGCCCGCCTTTCCCACCCCTGCCAGAACCGATTCCCTTCCCGTTTCCGGAGCCCAATCCGCCATTTCCTCCCATCCCACCCGGTCCGGGACCGGATCCCGCTCCTTTCCGGCAGGCGATGCTTCTTTCCCGTCCGCAAGAATCCAGCAGCCCATCGGTTACTTCGGCTGCACTTTCGGATGTCAGTGCCCGCCTGTCTGTGCTTAAGGGCGAATCGCTGCAGCGTTTCATCATCGAGAATAAAGTGACGCTGGCACCGTATTTGTGCATTGCCCTGCCGGATTTCTTTTACTGTTTACGCCTGCTGGCAGAGGTGCCCATCCAGTCCGACGGTTCTTTTTACAAAGAATTGTGCTTCTGGTGCCCATCCGACATTCCCGACCTGTACTTCCGCGTAACCCAGAATATCGGCGGTACCGAGCGGCTGATCTACAGCCCTCCCATCGGTTGTAACACCTACTGGAATTACAATGGTACGCCTTCCATCCAGATCACCGTAACCGACCCACAGTCCGTTGCCTGTTTGGAAGACCCCGACCGCCCCATCCCCGGTGATGAACTGTACGTCTGGCCGACCGCTATCGGCAATATTGACCTGCGCAACATTACCGACCTGGAAAACAACCCGCTGATCAGCACCTCGACTACCGGTCTGGTCAACGGCACAACCCCGTGGGGCGGCACACTGGCTTTGCAAATGAACTTCGACCCGCGCCTGAAGACCCTCAGCAATGTGCGTTATTACCGTTGGTCCTACAAATTCGAGGGCGACGCCAACTTTACCCAAATTGATGCGACCGTCACCCACCGCTACATGACCATTACCTACTCGCCGCTCACCATTCACCTGAATCCGGTGGTGCTCGGGCCGAAAACCGTCAATGGCGTTACAAATCTTTATGAAGTGCCGGACCCCTCCCCGGGTGACGGATGGGTCAACATCAACGATCCTTATGACCGCCCGTTTGCCTACTTTGACAGCACCGGCAACAAATTACCCCCCTTCACCTACAACGATGTGCTCCCGCGCCGCTCCGGCCTGGTCACCCTCTTGCTGGAAATGTTCGATGCCAGTGGTAATCTGGTGTCCTGTTCAAATTTGGGCGGCAGCGGGCCGTTTAAGTTTGTCCTGCCCGACCTCAGCACGCCCAACACCTACACCAGTGTGCTGACTTCCAACAACATCACCCCGCAGGGACAGTTGATGTTCCGCGTGCGGGTGGATAATGCCGATACGGTTGCCCAGCTGCAAAATGTACGCACCCCGCTCGGCACAGCCGATTCGTGCGGCTTTTTACGCTTCAACACCCTCAGCGATCTGGTTTCGGTGGAGTACGTTGCCCGCCACCCCAACAATTTCCTGACGTGGGGATTGGGCATTTCACGCGGTTTGTGCGGTGGTGTAGCCTCCGCTGGCGGTTCAACCAGCTCGCCGGCTTCACCGCCTCCTCCGCCGGCCACCTTCTCCAATACTGCCAGTCACCTGCTGCGTAATCTGGGCGGTTCGTGCACTGCCTGCAACGACGGCGCTGCCTTTGCCGTCAACCTTTCTACCCACGCCACCGCCACCGATGGCTACGGTCGCCAATCACAGTATGACCGCCACGCCACGATTGCCTTTGCCTTAATCAAGAGTTAGTGCGCGCTGCTGAAAACTCCTTCAACCGGCAGACGGACTTTCAACATCTGTTTGCCGGTTGTGGTGTTTACCCCGGTTCAATCTTCCCACCCCGTTCCAAAAGAGAATTTGAACCTGCCGCGCCGGTTAGAATTTGCCCGACAATCTCATCCACCCCCAGGCTGGCATCCATCACCAGCGCTTCGGCTGGTTCTTCCAATGCTTCAAACTGACTGGCCAGCAAACTGACCGGCATGTAATGCCCGCGCCTTTCGGCCAGCCGCTGACGGCATACATCATATCCTGCGCGCAAGTAAACCAGCTGCACGCCTTCGGCTTCCGCCAGCAAAACCCGGCGGTATTGTTCCTTAAGCGCCGAACAGGCCAGCACGGCCGGCCGGTCATTCCGCAGGCATTCCAAAATCAAAGCATGCAGTCTTTCCAGCCAGCCGGCGCGGTCTTCGTCTGTCAGCGGAATACCGGCTGCCATTTTGGCCACATTCTCCGCCGGGTGATAGTCATCCGCATCGTAAAACGCCCAGCCGAGCCGCTCCGCCAGCGCGCGTCCCACCGTCGTCTTGCCGCAGCCCGCCACGCCCATCAGCAGGAAGAACTGGATCGTCATGCCGTCTCTCCGCAGCGCAGCAGCGGCGGACAGGCAATCCGCAGGGGAATTCCGGCTGCATCCTGAGATTCTTTCTGGCGCAGGTAGCCGCCCTCTTCTCCGCGGTTAAGCCAGGCAGCAACCGCCAAAACCAGCGCGTCCAAAACATCGTCCGGCTG
>NZ_JBRCOK010000080.1:0-18045 GCF_053501535.1 Bellilinea sp.
CGGTTAAGGTAAAATCAACCACAGAGAGGCTGCCATGACAAACGAACCCAACAAAATTATTTACTCGATGATCGGCGTCAGCAAGTATTATGACCGGAAACCGGTTTTGCAGGATATTTATCTTTCGTATTTTTATGGCGCCAAAATTGGAGTCATTGGCTTGAACGGCTCCGGAAAGAGCACCCTGCTGCGCATTCTGGCCGGGGTGGAAAAGGACTTCAACGGTGAGACCGTGCTGGCGCCCGGCTACACGGTGGGTTATCTGGAGCAGGAACCGCAACTGGATGAGGAAAAGACCGTGCGTGAAATTGTTGCCGAAGGCGTGCAGGAAGCCATGCAGCTTTTGGAGGAATTCAACCGGATCAGCGAACGCTTTGCGGAACCGTTGACGGATGAAGAAATGAACGCGCTGATCGAAAAACAGGGCGAAGTGCAGGAAAAAATTGACCACCTTGGGGCATGGGACATGGATGCCCGCCTGGAAATGGCAATGGATGCCCTGCGCTGCCCGCCCGGTGATACCCCGGTTAAAGTGCTTTCCGGTGGAGAACGCCGCCGGGTGGCGCTGTGCCGGCTGCTGCTGCAAAAACCCGATATCCTGCTGCTGGATGAACCGACCAATCACCTGGATGCCGAAACGGTGGCATGGCTGGAACGCCATTTACAGGAATACCCCGGCACGGTGATTGCCGTCACCCATGACCGCTATTTTCTGGATAATGTCGCCGGCTGGATTTTGGAATTGGATCGCGGGCGGGGCATTCCCTACAAGGGGAATTACTCCGGCTGGCTGGAACAGAAAAAGGCGCGCCTGATGACGGAAGAAAAGCAGGAAAGTGAACGAGTCCGCACGCTGGAACGCGAACTGGAATGGATCCGCATGGCGCCGCGCGCCCGGCATGCCAAATCCAAGGCGCGTATTCAGGCTTATGAGCGGCTGCTCAGTCAGGAAAATGAAAAAGCCGCCAGAGAATTGGAGATTTACCTCCCGCCCGGCCCGCGGCTGGGCAATCTGGTAATTGAGGCAGAGCATGTTTACAAAGGCTATGGCGACCGTTTGCTGATCGAGGATATGAGCTTTTCCCTGCCGCCGGGCGGTATCATTGGCATTATTGGTGCGAATGGAGCCGGTAAGACCACCCTGCTGCGCATGATCACCGGCCAGGAAAAACCCGATTCGGGTACTTTACGCATCGGCGAAACGGTACAAATGGCGTATGTGGATCAATCGCGGGATGTGCTCGATCCGCAGCGAACGGTGTGGGAGATGATCTGCGATGGGGAAGATACCATCCGTCTGGGTGAACGCGAGGTGAACTCGCGCGCTTATGTGGCGCGGTTTAACTTTACCGGTGCAGATCAGCAGAAAAAAGTGGGTATGCTTTCGGGTGGCGAACGCAACCGCGTTCACCTGGCGCGAATGCTCAAGCAGGGTGCTAATGTGCTGCTGCTGGATGAGCCGACCAACGATCTGGATGTCAACACCCTGCGGGCGCTGGAAGAAGCGCTGCTAAACTTTGGCGGTTGTGCGCTGGTGGTCAGCCATGACCGCTGGTTTCTCGATCGGATTGCCACGCACATTCTGGCGTTTGAAGGCGACAGCCGGGTGGTGTTTTACGATGGCAACTACACCCAGTATGAAGCCGACCGCCGCGCCCGGCTGGGAATTGCCGCCGACCAGCCGCACCGCATCACCTACCGAAAATTGACCCGTTAGGACGGGGGTCAGCCTTCAAAGGCTTTTACGCAGTTGCGCCCGCTGTTTTTGGCAGCATACAGGGCCTGATCGGCGCGGCGCAGCAGTTCCTTGAATGTATGGGGAAAGTGAGGCGGGCTGGCAGTTGCCACGCCGAGACTGATGGTGACATTCAAACGATTGCCACCAATGCGGATGGGTGATTCGGCCACCGCACCGCGTACCCGTTCAGCCATGCGCAGGCCCTGTTCGAGTGTGATGCCCGGCATGATGATGGTAAATTCCTCGCCGCCGTAACGCGCCAGGGTATCACTGCTGCGCAGGCGGTGGCGGATGCGCTCGACCAGGATGGTCAACACCTGATCGCCAACCAGATGGCCGTACTGGTCGTTGATTTCCTTGAAATTATCCAGATCGAACATGATGATGGTCAAAGGCTGGCCGGTTTTGCGGGCTTCCTGAAAGGCGGCCTGACCGGTATCGAACAGGGCGCGGCGGTTCAGGCTTTGGGTGAGCGAATCGGTGCGTGCCAGTTTTTCCAGTTTGACCTGTGTGCGCTGCTGTTCTTCTACTTTGCGCTGTAGTTCCAGCGCCTGTTTTTGGAAGGCCTCCGTTTCGCGGCGCAGGGTTTCCAACTGGTGGAGTACCTGCAAATGCTTGATGCGCCGGTCGGCTTCCTGATCATAAACGGCTTGAAAGACGGCATGGTATTTCTTGTACATTTCCAGCGCAGCAGCGGTTTTACCGTTTTTTTCGTACAGATCCGCCAGTGCTCGATAGGCTTCCATCACCTGCTGCTGGCGGCGGGTTTGCTGTGCCAGCTGCAGGGCTTCGTTCAAGTCTTTTTCGGCGGCCTCGTAATGACCGCGTTCGGTGTGCAGTTTGCCCAGGTTGAGCAGGGTGATGGCAATTTCTGCAGTCAGATTGTACTGGCGGGCAACGTTCAACGCGCGCTGGTAGGCCGAAATGGCGGCGCTATCATCTCCCATGGCAAGATAAATTTCCCCAATGTTGTTGAGATAAACAGCCTGATCCTGCCAGGTTTGGATGGATTCGGCAATCTGAATGGCTTCGGTTTCGTATTCCATTGCGCGGCGCGGTTGGCCGGTGTGCAGGTAGCCCATCGCCAGACTATCCAGCGCCCACGAAAGGCGCATGGGTTCGTTCAGTTCGCGCAGCGTTTGCACGGCCTGATGCAGGTGAGGGATGGCCAGTTCGGGTTGACCCAGCAGAACATAGGTGTAGCAGATGTCGTTGGTAATCTCGGCCGTCAGCAGTTGATCTCCCAGTTCCTGCACCTCTTTCAAGGCCTGAAACAGGTGTTCGAGTGCGTCGGCAAATTCCCCCATGTGGGCGTAAGCGATGCCGTAATAGGAACGGGCAAGCGCCTTTTCGCGGTTTTTGCCCAGCCGCTCAAATTGCTGCATGGCGGTTTGAAAATCGGTCAGCGCCGCGGTGTAGGCAGCGTTTTTGAGGTTAAGCCGCCCGCGGGTGATGGTGCAGGCAGCCAGTTCGGCCTGAAGATGCTCGTCGTCCTGCTGAAGGTGATTTTCTGCCAGTTGAAAGGCTTGCTGAAGCAGCTTCAACCCGTGCGCAGGGTCGGCATCCAGTAAGTCCAATGCCTGCTGATGGAGGCGTTGAATTTCGGTCGTCAGGGGTTGGAGGGAAAGGGGTGTTTCGGCTTCCATTGGTTGGGGGTAAAAATCAAAAACCCGCACCGGCAGCAGGTGGCTGAAAAGCGTCAGGCAAATGGGCGGGGTCAACGAGCGCAGGCCGTGTTGAGGGCGGAAGTTGTCCTAAATATACCACAAATAGACCGTGGCGAATCAAACAAAAATCCCTGCTGCCGGGTGTTTTTGGTGCTGGCAGCAGGGAAGGCTTGTGGAAGGAAGTTAAGGTGCAGCGATCACGGGCCCTGCCAGCCGGCAAGGTATGCCATGAGTAACCAGTAAGCTTTTGCCATTCTCAAAGAACCTCTGGCGTTCAAATGCCCACCGTTTACCTCTTCCGTATAATCAGTACATAATGCGGGTAATCCTCTGCCTTGATTATCAAAGCAAGGACTTCCGTCCGGGCGATGAGAAAGTATATCGGCAATATCCATTAAGATGACATTATTTTGTCGCGCATATTCTCTCATCTGCTCATTGAAGGATGTGGAGTCAGGCGTTCCAATAGCAACCGCCAATCCCATTGTCCAGAGAGGAATAATCTTGTCTGGATGTCTTTGCATTAATGCTTCAATGTCTTCAATTCCAGGATAAGGATCTCTTGGATTTCTTGAGAAGAAAGCGTTATCAATGTCGCTTCCAATTTGAGCATCTACATATCCGAATTTGAAGGACATGACATCATAAAGATGAGCATTTTGATCTACTGCTTGTACGAAATAGTTGACTTTATTCCACCATCCAGGGTTTTGTCCCGGAGGAGGGGAATGAAATTCAAATATCCATGAGCGATTATCATATTTTGAGTTGTAAAGGATTTCTTGGGATGATAATCCTCGATCACAAAAATCTGGTCTTCTCCCATTTTGATCTGTAATCCCTCGCAGGCAGTCCAGTCCATTTTTGATATTGGCACCAACGGAAGCATGTCTGAATAGGCTGCGTATTCGTGCTGCTTGTTGAATGTAAGTATCTGGTATTTGCTCAAACAACTCTATCGATGTGTGGTCAATGATGTTGCCCAATTGCGGGTTGGGGATGATGGTCGGGCGCGGGGTGGGGGTGGGTGTGGTGGTTGTGCTGCTGCGCCGCACCATCGGCAGGAACACGGTATAAGAAGTATCTTGTGGTGTAATTTCGTCCGGCGGCTGGGTTTGAGCCAATACATTGAGCGGAAATACCGCTGTTGCCAGAAGGATGAGCGCCATCCCCCAAGGCGCAAGACGGTTGATTTTCATTGACAATTGTTCTCCATGTAGTAAAGAATTTTGACCCGCTCCATTGTAGCAGAAAAAACCGCCTGAATCGGCGGTTTTCAATTTTGTTGGGCTTTTGTAATGACGCTGAAAAGTTCAGGGTATGTTGGGCTGCCAGCCGGCTAACTGCGCCAGCAACACCCACATGGCTTTGGCAGCCTGTAATTTGCCGGCCGAAACCGCCCCCAAATGCCCCCCTTCGCTTTCGGTGGTGTACGCACAGCAGATGACCGGGTTGCCGCTGTCGCTCAGGCAAGCTTCACCCTCAGGTGTATGACTGAGGATATCGGCCAGATCGTAGAGGATACGGTTGTTGGTTCTGGCCCACTCACGCATCTGTTCGTTGAAACGGCGCGAAACATCCGTGCCGATGTTGCGCGCCAGTGAAGTGGTCCAGTACACAAAGGTTTTATCGGGGTATTGCGCTTCCAGCCCAACCAGATCATACAGGTTGGGGCCGTCGTAACTGGGATCAAAGTACACATCGGCGATGTCGGAAGCGCTGGTCACCTGCAGGTAATTGTGCCCGTAGGTGATAATCTGGCGGTCGGCGTATTGCGGCACCTGGTTGAGGAAGTACTGCAGTTCTTCAAACCAGTAGGCGCCTTCGCTGAGGACGAATTCGATGTTGCTGCGGTCGTTGCCACCCGGAAAGCGGATGGCGGCGGGGATGGCCGCATCTCTGCCGGTGTAAGTCTTGACCTGATTGGAGTTGGGATCGGGGGCGCAGATCACCTGACTGGTAAAGTAGCGCCGGCAGTGCGAGGGGCTGGCTGCCCACGAGGGGGCTGCCAGACAATCCAACCCGCTGCTGATGTTCCAACCCACGCTGCGGTCGAAGAACACCATGCGGATTTTCTCGGCTTCCTGCAAAAACTCGGGCGGGATCTGGTCATACAATGCCACGGCGCGGTGGTCAATGATATTCACAGGGATGGGCGGGGCTGCCAGCGGCTGAAAACCGGTGATGGATGCGTTGGTTGGCGCTGGCGAGGTTGGGGTGAGGTCTGGCTGAGATGGAGAAGCGCTCGGCGTGATCAGGTCAGCCGGTTTGGCGGTGGTTGTTTGTTCATTGGTGGGGGTGGTGCTCGGGTTGGAGGCGGGCGTTTCGGCGGTGGGAGAAGCCGCAATGGCGACGGGTGGAGTGGCGGTTTCAGTCTGGTTTTGCGAAACTGCCGCGGGTTGATTTTGCTGCACCAGCATCACAATCAGCGCCAGGCTGAGCACGATCACCAGCGCCCAGGGCAGAATTGGTTTGGTTTGCATGAGATTGTTCTCCGTATAATTGACTAATTTTGTAAATCAAGTAAATTATAACAGGGTGTACTGCGTTGAACGGAGAAAGGCAGCGGGGGAGAAGTGTGAATCACCCCAGCGGAAAGAGGGAGCGCTCCATCTTCAGCAGGTCGGCGGCGATTTGACGGTCAATTTTACCCATTGCAAAGTGCGGCAATTCGCTCAGGGCGGCCCAGGTCAGGTCATCCGCCTGATGGGGCTGCGGTTCCCCCTGCAAAAGTGTGCAAAAAAAGGCGTGCAGTTTCACTTTGAAGTGGGTGTAGGCATGGCGGTAAATTCCCAGTACCTCGCCCACCTCGATTTCGACCCCCAATTCCTCCCGAATTTCGCGCTGCAAACATTCCGGCAGGGTTTCACCTTCTTCTTGTTTGCCGCCGGGGAATTCCCATAAACCGCCCAGCAAACCGTTGGCAGGCCGGCGGGTGAGCAGAACTTTGCCGGCGCGTGTGATGACGGCGGCGGTAACGGTGTAGTGAGGTGTGGCGGCGCGAGGTGACTGGACGGGTCGTTCTTCCTGAACGCCGAGCGCCTTTGCCTGACACCCATCCGCCAGCGGACAGCGGTCACAGTGCGGTTTGCGCGGTGTGCAGATTAACGCCCCCAAATCCATCAACGCCTGATTGAAATCTCCGGCTTTGCCGGCCGGCAAGTGGGAATACAACAATTCCAGAAGGCGGGCTTCTCCCTGCGGCGAGCGGGCCGGCAGGCTGACGTTGAAAAGCCGGGCGATGACCCGCCGCAGATTGCCGTCCAAAGCCGGTTCATCCTGCCCAAAGGCAATCGAAGCGATGGCGGCGGCGGTATACCGCCCTACACCGGGCAGACGAATGAGATTTTCAATCTCGGAGGGGATTTGACCGTTATATTTTTCAATGACCAGCCGGGCGGCGCGATGCAGGCTGCGCGCGCGGCTGTAGTAGCCCAGTCCTTCCCACGCCTTGAGGACTTGCTGCTCATCGGCCTGTGCCAGATGCTGCAGGGTGGGAAACTGCTCCATCCAGCGCTGGTAATAGGGAATGACCGTTTCCACACGAGTCTGCTGGAGCATGATTTCCGAGACCCACACGGCATAGGGGTCGCGGGTTTGGCGCCAGGGCAGGCTGCGGCGGTTTTGTCGGTACCAGTCGAGCAGCCGCCCGGCAAATTCAGAACTGGAATCCGCTGCGGGCTTCGACGATTTTGTACCGGTAATTGCGGACATAATCCTGCAGCTGATTGTTGAGGCTTTTCCACTCGGCGGAATTGAGGATTTGGCGCGCCTGTGCGGGGGATGGTACGACCGCGCCAACCAGAATTTGCGGCTGTGAGCCGTAAACCGTTGCCCATGCATCGCTCAGTTCGAACCCCAGGCGTTGAACGCCGGGGATAAACTCGCGTACCACGAATTCAAAGTATTCCTGTTCGCGTTCGGGGGCAATATCCCACGACATGATCAATTTGACAGCCACAGTTTACTCCTCAATTGCCAACCGGATCAAGCACAATCACCTGGGTTTCCTCCGGCAGCGAGTTCACCGAAGTCACTTTAAGAGAAGGTTGGGTGGTTACCGCCGTCAGCCCCATTTCTTTCAGGAACTTGCTCAACGGCTCCAGTTTTATGGTGGATTGCGGGGTAGCGTAATGCATGGGAATCACCAGATTGGGCTCGAGCAGGCTGATGATTTCGGCAGCCTTGGCGGCATTTAAACCGCTGCCGCCGCCAACCGGCACCAGTACGATGTGTACCGGACCCAATGTTTCCACCTCAGTCTGGGTGGGGACACGGTTGATAGCCCCCAAATGCAGCACATTGATGCCGTTGTAGTCAATCAGATACAGCGTATTGCGCGGTTCATCCGTTGTCTTTTTGGTATGTCCGTTGGTTTGCACACCGGTAATGAACACTCCCCCGATTTCAAATTCACCCGGTCCGCTGATGATGAACGGCTCGCCCTTGACGCCGTTCAGATAATTGTGACCGGGCGCCGCGTGGCTGACGGTGACGATGTCCGCTTTGAGTTTAAGCGGATCGTGACCCACCGCGCGGTGATCGTAGGGATCGGTCACCACACTGGCTAAATTGCGTTCGGTGATTCGAAAACAGGAATGCCCGTACCAGGTAATTTCCATGCAGCCTCCATTTATACTGCCTTGATTATACATGGAAACCGGCAAAAGGTAGAGGTCGGCAATCATCTTCAACATGGCTTTCTCAAAGTCGAGAACGGTCAAACAGTAGCCGGCCGGCGCTGACCGATGTCTATTCGGAATAATCCACTGATACGTCAAATCGAGCAATTTTGCCCCCTCCTGCGCCTCCCCCAATATCGCGAAAGCGATATTGGGGGAGGTCGGTGGGGGTTTGTTTCGCCACAATTCCAGTTTCGATACAAAGTTTTAGGATTGTCAAGGAGCTTTGAGAAAGCCATATCATCTTCAATATTGTGATAAGATTAAACACACAAGATTGTGATAAGATTCAACACACAAGCGGGTAAATGAGGCAGCAAGGGGCTTTTTTGGGAGAGGAAAAAGGTTAAATAACGGGCGTAAACCTTGCCTTCACACAGACCCTCTGATATAATCTAGCGCGCTATTATGACCCTTAACAATTCAGGCCGACGTAGCTCAATCGGCAGAGCAACCGCCTTGTAAGTGGTAGGTTACGGGTTCGATTCCCGTCGTCGGCTCAGGTTGCGGGCTGGCGAGTGAGGCTGATCTGAAATAGATGACCTCACTTGCGAGCCGGCAACGGCTCGGGGCATGGGCAGTTACCCAAGTGGCCAAAGGGGGCTGACTGTAAATCAGCTGGCGAACGCCTTCGGAGGTTCGAATCCTTCACTGCCCACTGGTCGTCTGACCGAAAATCCCCAAACTTTAGGGGAGTTTCTGGAGAACGGCAAGCCCTCATAGCTCAGTAGGTAGAGCACGCCCTTGGTAAGGGCGGGGTCATGGGTTCAAATCCCATTGAGGGCTCTTGATGCCGGTTTTCCCAGGACCCTTCTAGTTATTTAAGAGAGGAGCCAAGGAGAAAAAACATGGCGAAGCAAAAATTTGAGCGAACGAAACCGCATCTGAACGTAGGGACCATGGGGCATATTGACCATGGCAAGACGACATTGACCGCGGCGATCACGAAGTGGTGCAGTCTGCTGGGGAAGGCCGAATTCAAGGCGTATGACCAGATTGACAATGCGCCGGAAGAGAAAGCGCGCGGGATCACGATCAACATTGCGCACGTGGAATATGAGACCGACAAGCGGCACTACGCGCATGTGGACATGCCGGGTCACCGCGACTACATCAAGAACATGATCACCGGGGCGGCGCAGGTGGACGGTGCCATTCTGGTGGTGGCAGCGCCGGACGGACCGATGCCGCAGACGCGCGAGCACGTGCTGCTGGCGCGGCAGGTGGAAGTGCCGAGCATTGTGGTGTTTTTGAACAAAGTGGATCAGATGGACGATCCGGAGTTGCTGGAGCTGGTCGAGCTGGAACTGCGCGAGATGTTGACCGAATACGGCTTTCCTGGGGATGAGACGCCGATTGTGCGCGGGAGCGCGTTGAAGGCGTTGGAGAGCAGTTCGACGGATCCGAACGCGCCGGAATATGCATGCATCAAGGAATTGATGGATGTGGTGGACAGCTACATCCCGGAACCGGTGCGCGAGGTGGACAAACCGTTCATGATGCCGGTGGAAGACGTGTTCTCGATCAAGGGACGTGGGACGGTGGTGACCGGGCGTGTGGAGCGCGGGCGGATCAAAGTGGGTGATCCGGTGGAGATCGTGGGGCTGCGCGAGAAGAGCATGAGCTCGGTGGTGACTGGGGTAGAAATGTTCCACAAGATGCTGGACGAAGGCATGGCGGGGGACAATCTGGGGTTACTGCTGCGCGGGATTGAGCGGACGGATGTGGAGCGCGGGATGGTGATTGCCAAACCGGGGAGCATCACGCCGCACCGCAAGTTCAATGCGGAAGTGTATGTGTTGAAGCGGGAAGAAGGCGGGCGGCACAAGCCGTTCTTCAGCGGTTATCGGCCGCAGTTCTACATTCGGACGATGGACGTGACCGGCTCGATCAAGCTGCCGGAAGGGGTGGAGATGGTGATGCCGGGCGACAACGTGAACATGGAAGTGGAACTGATCGTGCCGGTGGCGCTGGAGCAGGGTTCGAAATTCGCCATTCGCGAAGGCGGTTTGACCGTCGGCGCGGGTGTGATTACCAAGATTCTGGACTGAGAAGGAGCGTCGGCTTAACTCAATAGGCCGCAAGTGAAAGTATGGCATCTAAGAAGAAAGATATTCGCCCGGTGATTACTCTGGCGTGTTCGGATTGCAAAGAGCGCAACTATACCTCCGAGAAGAATCGCCGCAACGATCCGGGGCGTCTGGAATTGAGCAAATACTGCCCGCGCTGCCGCAAGCACACGCTTCACCGCGAAACGAAGTAGGGTATAATTGGGGTGAGGCAGATGCAAGCGCAACAGACTGCCTCACCTTTCTGTAGGCCAGTAGCTCAATTGGCAGAGCACCGGTCTCCAAAACCGGGGGTTGTGGGTTCGACTCCTGCCTGGCCTGCCTCATTCCGGGCAACGCCCTTTCCGCCCCGCCGCAGTTTTTGGAGGGAAATCAGCAGGAAAGCGGCGTTTTAGCCTGAATAAGAAGGAGTTTTGTGTGGCTGAGAAAACCGAAAAAAGCAAACAGGTTGAAAAAAGCAAACAGGCTGAAAAGAGCAAACAGCCCAACCGGCTGGTGCGCTTTTGGCGCGAAACCATCGGTGAACTGCGCAAAGTCAACTGGCCGACCACACAGGAAGCCTGGCGTTTGACCAAAATTGTGCTGGTGGTGATGGGTTTGATGGCCATCTTTTTAGGTTTGCTGGATTACGTTTTCTCGGCTTTAATCGGTTTATTGTTGGGATAATACGCCGGACAACCAGCCGCGAAGGAGTAGATGGGAATGCAGGATGCGTATGACGAAATGAAAGACCCTGAGGAAGAGCAGGAACAAAAACCGCTACCTCAACCGCAGCCGGAGGTCAAAAAGACCACCGGCTCGACAGGCGCATCCCGTGCTGCTGCGCAACCATCGGCTCCGGAAGAGGAACTCCCTACCTTTGAAGAACCGGGTACCGAACAGCGGGCCTGGTATGTGGTGCATTGCTACTCTGGATACGAAAACAAAGTGCGCCACAACCTCGAACAACGCATCGAAACGATGGGGATGAAAGACAAAATTTTTGATGTGGTCATCCCCACCCAGGAAGAAATTGAGGTTAAAGACGGCAAGCGGCGCACCGTCGAACGCCATGTGTTTCCCGGTTATGTGCTGGTCAACATGATTATGACCGAAGAGTCCTGGTACGTGGTGCGCAACACACCGGGTGTGACCGGTTTTGTGGGCATGGGCAATCAGCCCACCCCGCTGCGCCCCGAAGAGGTGGCTCAAATCCTCAAGCGCATGGAAGCGGAAGCGCCGCATGTCAAAGTCACCTTCAAGGTGGGCGAGCGCGTACGGATTGTAGATGGCCCGTTCAACGATTTTCGCGGAACGGTGGCGGAAATTGACCAGGAGCGCAATAAGGTGCGGGTGATGGTCAATTTCTTTGGACGAGAAACCCCTGTGGAGCTGGATTTTCTGCAGGTGGAAAAAGCTTAAATGATGCAGGTAAATCCTCGGCGACGAGGATTGTTTGTGGGAGGGTGCTCCCCAAACCACCCGTTATAACCACGAAGGAGTAGAAAAAGTGGCAAAGAAACTAAAAGCAGTCGTAAGGTTACAGTTGGTTGCCGGAAAAGCAAATCCGGCTCCGCCGGTTGGCCCTGCCCTCGCCGGGCATGGGATCAACATCATGGCATTCTGCAAGGAATACAACGCCCGCACCCAAAACCGGGCTGGCGAAGTCATCCCTGCGGAAATCACCGTCTATACCGATGGTTCCTTCACCTTCATTTTGAAATCGCCCCCGGCGGCGGTGCTGCTCAAAAAAGCAGCCGGCGTTGAAAAGGGTTCGGCGGTGCCCAACCGCACCAAGGTGGGCAAAGTAACCCGCGCTCAAGTTCGGGAAATTGCCGAGATCAAAATGAAAGATATGAACGCAGTGGACATCGAAGATGCGATGCGTCAGATCGAAGGAACCGCCCGCAATATGGGCATTCAGGTCGTAGATTAAGCAAAAGTGGGAGGGCGTTGACTGCCCGTTAGCACCACGAAGGAGAAATCATGGCAAAGCACGGAAAGAAATACCTCGCCGCCAGTGCAAAAATTGCTCCCGGCCAGTCCTACTCGCCTGAGGAAGCGCTTGCTCTGGCAAAAGAAACTTCGATTACCAAATTTGATGCGACGGTTGAAGTTCACCTGCGCATGGGTCTGGACCCGCGTCAGGCCGATCAGCAGGTGCGCGATGTGGTTGTCCTGCCGCACGGCCTGGGCAAGACAGTCCGCGTGCTGGTCTTTGCGCAAGGTGAAGGGGCTGAAAAAGCCAAAGAAGCCGGTGCCGATTACATTGCCGACAGCGACGAATGGATCACCAAGATTCAAAACGGCTTCACCGATTTTGATGTGGCGATTGCCACGCCGGATATGATGAGCAAAGCCGGCCGGCTCGGCCGCGTGCTCGGCCCGCGCGGGTTGATGCCAAATCCCAAAGCCGGTACCGTAGTTCCGCCAGATGACCTGCCGCGCGTGATTCAGGAAGCCAAAGCCGGCCGCGTGGAGTTCCGCCTGGACAAGACGGCCAACATCCATGTGCCGATTGGCAAGGTGTCTTTTGATACCGAAAAACTGTACAACAACATGGCGGCGCTGATGGATGCGATCAAAAAAGCCAAACCGGCTGCCGCCAAGGGTTCCTACATCCGCAAGGTGACGGTCACCACCACCATGGGGCCCGGCATCCGTGTGGATGCGGTTCAGGCTCAAAACATGTCTACGAAGGAGTGAAACAGGTAAACCACCTGATTCCCTAAAAAGTGAATATTCCCTGCACCGTTGAAAGCAGGTGCCCCGCAAGGGGCTTAATATCCCGCCGAGGTGAGGACTTTTCCGAGAAATCTATACTGCCTTCTGGCAGTGGTTAAAAGTCTTTGCCCGGCACGCGCAGGGCAAAGACTTTTATCTTAAAAGAAAGGAGGTGAATCCTCGTTGGCGTTCACAAAACAGCACAAGAATAAGATGGTGGCGCAGTATGTGGAATGGCTGCGGCAAAGCCAGGGTGTGTTTGTCCTCAATTACAGCAAGATGACCATGAAGGAGATTGATACCCTGCGGGCCAAAGCGCGCGAAGCCGGCGCCGAGCTGCACGTCGTCAAGAATACCCTGATGAAACTGGCGCTCGATGAAGTCGGCATTCAGGACAAAGCCGTATTCGATGGCGCTTCACTGGTGGGTTTTGCGTTCAGTGATGCACCAGCGCTTGCCAAGGTACTCAGTGATGCAACGGCCAAATCCGAGATCTTTGCGATCAAGGGCGGGTATCTGGGCAACCAGCCGCTTTCGCCTGCACAGGTCAAAGCACTGGCCGACCTGCCGCCGCTGCCGGTCATGCGCGCCATGCTGCTGGGCACCATCTCGGCGCCGGCCACCAAACTGGTGCGGACGATTGCCGAGCCTGCCCGTGGTCTTGCGGCAGTCATCAAAGCCTACTCTGAAAAGGGTGCTGCCCCGGCTGCTGCCTGATGCGTTGTTCATCCACCTGTCAAAACAGGAAAATTTCATCAATCGAAAACAAACACACTTTTTTGTAAGGAGAATTTGAAATGGCTGATCTGGAAAAATTGGTTGAAGAACTCGGCAAACTGTCGGTTCTGGAAGCCGCTGAACTGGTAAAAATGCTGGAAGAAAAATGGGGCGTTTCCGCCGCCGCTCCGGTTGCTGCTGTGGCTGCTGCTCCTGCGGCTGCTGCCGCCGCTGAACCGGTGGAAGAAAAGACCGAATTCGATGTAGTGCTCAAGGATGCCGGCCCCAAGAAGATTGAAACCATCAAGGTCATCCGCCAGTTGACCAACCTCGGTCTGGTGGAAGCCAAGACCATGGCGGAAACTGCCGGCGCCAAGGTGCTGAGCGGGGTTGGCAAAGAAGCCGCCAACGATGCCAAGGCCAAACTGGAAGCCGCTGGCGCAGTCGTCGAAGTCGTCTAATCCGCGGTTCTACGTCCAACATCAAAAACCCCCCGTTTTACAGGCGGGGGGTTTTGCTTTCTGCTCAGGCAGCTACCGATTTGACCTGGCGGATGACCATGACCACTTTGCCCATGATGCGCAGGTGTGCCGGATTTTCGATGTAGATGGGGCCCATGGTCGGGTTGGCGGGCTGCAGGCGGATGCGGTCTTTCTCTTTGTAGAAGTACTTGAGGGTGGTTTCGTCGCGGTCGTCCAGCCACACGGCAACCATGTCGCCGTTGTTGGCTTCCTGTGCGCGGCGCAGGATGACGGTATCGCCGTCGTTGACCATGGCGTCAATCATGGAGTCTCCCTGAACTTCCAGGGCAAAGAGTTCTTCCGGCCGTTCGCGGGCGGGCAGCAAACTGCGGGCGATTTCCACGCTGGATTCCGGGTCGAAGTAGGCCAGATCGGAGGGGGGTACCGGAATCGGCTCGCTGGCGACGATTCGCCCCAATACCGGAATGGGGACGACATCCTCCAGCTGCCGGACGGCTTTGACGGCGCGGTTGAGCAGCCGTTCGGCCGGTTCCAGCACGCGAATCGAACGGGACACACGGTTATCCCGCGAGATGAAGCCCATCTGTTCCAGTTGGGTCAGATAATAATCCACCAGGGAGGTGGATTTGACGTTGATGCTATCCCCAATTTCTCGAATGGAAGGGGAGTAGCCGTTTTCCTCTTGAAAGCGGGTGAGGAAGTCCAGTATTTTGCGGTGCCGTTCACTTAAGCCCTGGCTGCGTCTCGCCATCATCATGCTGCCACTCCTTTTTGAAAGAAAAGACCGATGCTTTATCTAAAATTTTTCGACCATTTGTACTATTATAATACACGAACAATTGTTCTGTGTCAATAGTTTTTCTCGAAAAATTCAAGCAATTGCGGCCTTTAATTTTCGCGAAAGTTTTCCAAACGCGGCGGTATAGCGCATGTCATCGCTGCGCGGACGGGGCAGGGGAACGCGGAAGTCCAGCGCCAGCCGGCCGGGACGGGGCGTCAGTACCAGCACCCGGTCGGAAAGCAGCAGCGCCTCGGAAATGGAGTGGGTCACCATCAGGACGGTTTTCTGGCGCGCCTGCCACAGGTTCAATAACTCGCTGCCCATGCGTTCGCGGGTCAGCGCATCCAGCGAGCCAAACGGTTCATCCAGCAGCAGTAAATCCGGGTCTTGAATCAGGGCGCGGGCAATTGCAACCCGCTGCGCCATGCCGCCCGAAAGATCGCGCGGAAAGACTTCTTCAAAGCCCTTCAGGCCGATCAGTTCGATCAATTCCTGGGCCTGCTGGCGCGCCTGAGCGCGGGGTATGCCCTGCAATTCCAGCGGCAGGGTAATGTTTTCGATGGCGGTGCGCCAGGGCATCAGGTTGGCTTGCTGAAACACGTAACCGATACGGGGCGGCTTGCCGTTCGGGTAGCAGATTTCGCCGGCGCTGGGCGGCAGCAGGCCGGCCAGAACGCGCAGCAGAGTGCTCTTGCCGCTGCCGGAAGGGCCGAGGATGCAGACAAATTCCTGCGGTTGTACCGAGAAGGTCAGGTCACGCAAAGCGTGAAAAGTACCCCCTTCGGCCGGGAAGAGAATGCTCAGGTTGCGCACTTCCAGCGCAGGCAGTACGGTGGAATGGCTCATCTCAATATTGGGGCGGGCGGGGGAGATATTCATTGGTAAAGGCGGCCTTCCAGTCCAGAGCGGGGGGAATCAGTCCCATCTCTACCAGCAGGTTGAACGTGTTTTCCCAGGCCTGCGGGTCAGATTGACCCCATGGGTTGGTCTGATACAGGTCAATCGAGGCGGTCAGCACGCCGCGCTGGGTGGCTGCATCGCTTTCCGAAAGACTGGCCAGGTTTTCGACGTAACGGGTGGAGATCTCATAAGCGGCGTCGGGGTCGGCAACCGTATCCTGCATTCCCCGCAGGAAGGCACTGACCATGCGCCGAACGAGATCGGGGTTTTCTTTCAATGTTTTTTCGTTGGTGATCAACCCGTTGGAAACCAGGGCAAGGCTGTCGGCCACCCGCAGAACGCGCACATCGTAACCAAGTGCGCGCAGTTGAATCGGTTCGTTGGTGATATAAACCACCCCGGCTTCCACCTGTCCGGCGGTCAGCGCTTCCACCTGATTGAAGCCGATGGATTGCAGGTTGATGTCGGTTTCCTTCAGGCCGGCCGTCTTAAGCAGGGCCTGCAGACCGATGTAGCTGGCCCCGTAGGTGCCGGGGATGCCCACCTTGCGCCCGCGCAGGTCAGCCGGCTGGCGGATGCCGCTCGATTCCAGCGCAGCAATGCCCACCGGAAAATCGCGGTACCAGGCCGTGATATACACCACCGGTAAATCCTGCGCGCGGCCGAGCAGCACCTGCTCGCCGGAAACGACCGCAAAAGGAATTTGACCGGCCCCGACCAGCGCCACATTGTCATTTTCCATGCTGTAATCCAGGGTTACATCCAGTCCCAGTTCGCGGAAGTAGCCGCGCTCAATGGCGACATACAGCGGGGCAAATTGAATGTTGGGGATGAAACCCACCGGCAGGCGGATGGGGGTCAGCCCGGCGGTGGGGGCAGGGGTGGCAGGTGCGGCACACCCGCTGAGGAAGGAAACTGCAAGGATCAGGATGAGACTGAAATGAAGCGCACGCATGGTTCGAGTACCTTTCCATTAATCGAGAATTTTGTTGCCGTTGCGTTTGTAAGGTTCGCTTTGCCAGGCCAGCAAACGGCGTTCCATATAGATCACCGCTCCGTAAAGCAGCAACGCCAGCGTAACCAGTGTGAAAACGGCGACGAAGACCAGTGCCGTATCATACTGACCGCGCCCGACATTGATGAGAAAACCCAAACCGCGGTCGGCTGCCACCAGTTCACCGATAACCGCACCGATGACCGAGAGGGTGGCACCAACCCGCAAACCGCCCAGAAACACCGGCAGGGCAGCCGGAATTTCCAGATAGCGCAGGTTTTGCCACGGAGTAGCCCGCAGCGAGCGCATCAGGGCGCGCAGGTCCTGCGGAACGGCGCGCAGCCCTACCACCGTGTTGACCAGCACCGGGAAGAAAACAATCAGCGCGCAGATCAGCACTTTGGTGAAAATGCCCGGTCCAAACCAGATCACCAGCAGCGGGGCGATTGCCACAATTGGAATTGCCTGACTGGCGACCAGATAGGGGGCGAAGAGCTGCTCAAACAGCGGGGATTTAGCCAGCAGGTAACCGATCAGGGTGGCCAGCAGGGTACCCGCCAGCAAGCCGAGCGTGATTTCGAGCAGGGTGGCGGATGTGTGGCGCAGCAAGGTGCCATCCGCGAGCGCCTGCCAGAAACGCGCTGCCACCCGGCCGGGTGAGGGGAGGATGAAGGCCGGCAGTTGGGCAAGGCGTACCAACCCTTCCCACAGGAACAGTGCCAGCACCAGCGAGAAGGGGGTAAGGAATAAACGCAGGCGGCGCAGCCACGGCGATGCGCCGGCTTCACTCCCCAGCGGGGGTTTAAGGTTCTGTAAGTTGGGGATGCTGATTTCCATGTCTTTCAACCTGACTTTCCCGGTAAAAATAAAAATCCCGAAAACGATGGTTTTCGGGGCAGGAGGCAACGACATGCAGAAAAAGTCGCTGTAAGAGAGGGTAGCCTTCTTTCATCCGGACTGTACCGTCGACCCCGGAATTTCACCGGGTCGTGCGCGGATATGCGCTCGTGGGTTTTGACCACCGATCGGGAATTGGAAGCGCCGCTTCCTCACCCTGCCCCGAAGGCGTTTGGTTATTCAATTATGGTTATTATAGACGGGGTAGGACAGATTGTCAATCTGACGAATGTCCACAGTTTGTGTTAAATTTCACACAGGGGATAGCCGGGGGAATTCGGCTAACAAGCGTTAGATTTTTAACCCGCGGGACTCGCTTGTGGTGGCATGGCATTCTAAAAATCACTAATGGTCAAACCGCAGGCTGTCAAGGTTAATAAAAAACAACCCGTCGCTCGCCCCAACCCCCCGTAGC
>NZ_JBRCOK010000081.1:0-8208 GCF_053501535.1 Bellilinea sp.
TCCCATGGTTGGGGGCGCAGGCGGGGATCGAGTTGTTGAAGGTCTTCGTCACTGAGCCCGGCTTCTCGAGGTAATTCTTCTGAAAATTCCCGCAAGGATTTGCGGGTTTTTTCGTTAAATTCTTCCAATCCCGCCTCACGAACCAGAATGGTGGGCATTTCGCGAATTTCGCGGGTGGTATCCATAAAAATTTTCCAGAACGGCGAACGAATGATGGCCCGCACGCCTTTACCGATGGTCAGGCCGGCTTTTTTCATCCCCTCCGGCCCCAGTAGAATCAAAGCCAGCAGGAAGATGAACAGTAATTCGCCAAATCCAACGTTAAATAATTCCATTTCCGGTTTATCTTATCCCAAGAGATTCCTGCAGGTTATTATAACGTCTTCTGGGGATGCTGGTAAGTCAGGCGGATACAGGTGCCTTCACCGGGCTTACTTTCGACTTTCAGGCTGGCATGGATGGATTGTGCTCTTTCGCGCATGATTTCCAGCCCAAAATGGGCTGGCGGGACATTGTCCCGGTCAAAGCCCTTGCCATCGTCGCAAATGGTCAATGTCAGGCTGCCCTCCTCAATTTCAAGCGTCACTTTCACCCGTTGAGCATGTGCATGGCGGGCAATGTTGTTCAGAGCTTCCTGAGCAATGCGGTAGAAAGCAATTTGCACATCAGCGGGCTGCTTTGCAACCGATTGAATGCCGCAGTTAATTTGCAGCCGGGTGCGGCTGGTGAACGCATCACACAATTGCTGAATCAATTCCGAAAGGTCAGCCTCCAAAAGAGAACCCGGGCGCAGTTCCACCAGCAGAGAGCGCATTTCAGCCAGCGCCCCACGGCTGAGCAGGCGCAGTTCATCCAGCCTGCGCAGGCCTTCCTGCGGGTTGCGCTGCCACAGGCGGGGCAGCACATCGGCGATCAAGGTACTGGCAAACAGGGTTTGGGTGACTGCATCGTGCAGGTCGCGGGCGATTCGGCTGCGTTCGCTGATTTTTGCCAGTTCTTCTGCCTGCTGGCGTAAATTGGCGTTGCCAATTGCCAGCGCAGCCTGATCGGCAAGCGTCAGAGCGGTTTTATAATCCTCGTCCGGTAAAGCGCCTGCCTGAACGAAGGTCAAAATCAGGCCGCCATCCACATGGTCACCGCTGGAAAGGGGGATTGCCAGTAAAGCCCCCTGATCGCCTGGGAAGATTTCCTTTTCAGGATGCTTTTGACGGTACTGATGAATATCTTCAATCCAGGTGATTTGCCCCTTGAGGGTTTCTTCCACCAGCGGCGCATAGGCCTGCAGGTTTGGAGGCAGTTCCCCCGCCATTTCCTGCGGTGGTTGACCGGGAGGATGGTAAAAGATGAGCGCATGGCGGGCGTGTACCAGTTGGAGCGCCTGATGGATGATGTAATCGAGGCTTTCTTGCAGCGATTGGTTGGTATTCAGAATAGCAATAATCTCGCGGAGACCCTCGGCAACCTGCCGGCGGCGTTCAATTTCATGGGTGCGTTCCAGTACCAGCTGTTCGAGGGCGCGCTTCTGGCTTTCGACTCGGTGCAGCCGCAGGCGGTAGCCCGCATAAACCAGTCCCAGCACCCCTGCACCGCTGAGCAGGATAAACCAGCCGCGGGTGTAAAAGGGCGGGGTTACCCGCAAGTGAATGGCAATGCCCTCTTCGTTCCACACCCCGTCGTTGTTGGCTGCTTTGACACGCAGAGTATAGTCACCGCCGCGCAGGTTGGTAAATGTGACAAAATTACGATTCCCTAAATAATTCCAGTCGCTGTCAAATCCTTCCAGTTTGTAGGCAAATTGATTTTTGTGCGGTGCGGTAAAGTCAAGCGCGGCAAATTCGAAACCAATGAAGGTGTCCCGATAACTGAGGAGAATGCTGTCGCCATCCGGCAGGTTTTTCCGCTCAATTTGATTGTAAAGGGAGAATGAGCGGATGATGACCGGCGGCGGGATGGGGTTATCCTGTACCTGTGAGGGGAAGAAGCTGATCAGCCCGTTGACGCTGCCCAAAAAGAATTCACCCTGTGGAGAAACATAGGCAGCCCCGGCGTTGAATTCATTGCTGGTCAAACCATCGCTGACATCGAAGTTGCGGAAGCGCCCGCTGGCAGGCTCGAAGCGCGAAAGACCACGGTTGGTACTCAGCCAGAGATTGCCATCCGAATCGGGCAGGATGGCATAGACGGTATCGTTTGCCAGTCCATCTTTCTCGGTGAATACCGTGAAAATACCCGTGCGGCGGTCAAGCCGGTTCAAACCGCCGCTCCATGTGCCAAACCACACCGTGTCTTGATCCTGGACGTAAATGCTCAAAATAGTGTTGGAAGAGAGAGAATTGCTCTGGCTGCCTTCTGCACGGTAATGTTGAAGAAATTGCTCGCGGCGAGGGTCAAATACAAAGACGCCTTCGTAGGTTGCGATCCAGAAATTTCCGTCTTCGTCCTCGCGGATTGCCCGCACCAGTTGGGCCGAATTGTTCTCGGAAGGGAGGTTGTAATGTGCGAAGGAGCGGCTTTCGGGTTGAAAGCGGTGGAAGCCGTAGCCGCGCGTGCCCACCCACAATTGCTGCTGTGAATCCTCAAAAAAGGTGGTAATTGCGTATTGAGCGGAGAGATTGGGGTTTTGCGGGTCAATTTGGAAGTGGAGAAAAGTGCTGGTAAGCGGGTCGAACTGATCAACGCCGGCGTTGGCGGTGCCAATCCATAATGTCCCCTTGTGATCAGTGAACAGGGCGCGAATATCGTTGCTGGCAATGCTCTGCGGTTGGGTGGTGAGGTGGTAGTAGTAGCGCATTCGTCCACTTTCGCGTTCCAACCGATTGAGGCCGCCGGATAGGGTGCCAATCCACAAAGTGCCGTCCGGCGTTTGGCTGATGGCAAAAACAGTCGAATCGCTCAGGCTGGAAAGATCGCCGGGACGCTGGATGTAACGCTGGAACTTATTGGCGTAAGCAGCATAGCGGTTGACGCCTCCCCCAAAAGTGCCCACCCACATCACACCGCCACGGTCCTGGAAAAGCGCGGTGACCACGTTGTTGTTCAAGCTGGCTGGGTCGTTGCGGTCTTTGCGCAGGTGGCTGAATTGGGAACTGCCGGGTGTCAACAGGCTGATTCCCTCGCGGGTGGCTACCCACAAGATGTCGCTGGAATCTTGAAGAATATCGAATACCTGATTGGAAACCAGAGTTGCTGCATCTTCGGGGTCGTTCTGATAGCGTTCAAATCTGCCGGATGCAGAAATCAGGCGGTTGAGCCCACCCCGCTCTGTGCCGACCCACAAATACCCCTCGTGATCTACAAAAAGCGAACGGCAGCGGTTGTCGCTGAGGGAAAATGGATTAAAGCGGTTGTAACGGTAATGGGTGAAATATCCGCTGGTTGGGTCATAGTGGCTTAATCCTCCATCGGTTGCCAGCCAAAGACCGCCCGTTCCATCCGGAACAAGGTCGTAAATATCCCGGCTGAAGAGGCTCTTGGGGTCGTTTTCAACCGGTATGAAGTGGAGGATTTCGCCGTTGGCGGGGTTGAGGCGGTTCAACCCGCCGGCCTGAGTTGCCACCCAAAGGTGATCGTTCTCATCTTGCAGCACGGCTTCGATGGTGCTGCCCCAAAGGCCATCCTGACCGATTTCAACCAGCGGGTAGTGATCGAATGCATTTTCGTTGATGCGGTAGCGATCCAGTCCTCTGGAGGTGCCAATCCACAGGTCGCCGGCGCGGTCAACGTACAGGCTGGTAATCACATTGGATTGCAGGCTGTTGGGGTTTTGGGGGTCGTGTTTGAAGATTTCAAAACCAAAGCCATCATAGCGGTTCAAGCCTTCCTCGGTACCAAACCAGAGGAAACCCTGCGCATCCTGAACAATTGCTCTCACCGAACTTTGCGAAAGCCCATCTTCGACGGTCAGGTGGTCAAAACGTACCTGACCGGTGTAGGCTGTTGCGGATTGGGTGGACATTCCAAACGGAATGATGCACGCCAGCAACAGGAAAATGCAACGAAAGAATTTGCTAAACTTCAACCTGTCATGCCTTTATAAAGGTGAATTGCCAAAGAGATTATACCGGTTTGCGTGCTGATTTACGCCCGTCATTGGCACAGGTTTACAAACAGGAGGATGCTTTAAGAAGGCTTGAACGATGTCCGAAACCTTATACACGCACCGCCGAACACTTTTTTCCCCGCTTTTTATGGATACAATAGAAATGTGATTGGTTTGATCGCCAATTGCTCCTCCTGGGTGAAGCGGTGAAATGGGAAGCCGCGGGTTGGGTTTGGATAGCTGAGCCGTCCTTTCAAGGACGGCTCAGCGCATCAATGGCGGTGTGGTTTAATATCAGGCAAGAATGATACGCCCATCCAACGCAAGCGCGCCGCGGCGGTAGACCCGCAGGGGGTTGATTTCCATTTCCGCAATTTGGGGGAAGTCCAATGCCAGCTGGCTGAGACGCAGGATGACATCCACTACGGCTTGCAAATCACCGGGTTCTTCTCCGCGAAAACCGCTGAGCAGTTTACCGGCATGGGTCTGATGAATCATGTCCAGCGCTTCCCGGCGGGTGAGTGGGGCAACCCGGAAAGATACATCGCCGAACAATTCCACGTAAATACCGCCCAATCCAAACATGATGAGCGGGCCGAAGTTGGGGTCGCGGCGCATGCCGATAATGACTTCCGCACCTTTGTCTGCCATGCGTTCTACCATTGCCCCTTCCAGGCGTGCCTGTGGCAAGCGTTCCGCAATGCTGTTCATCATCTGCCGATAGGCATCAGCCACCGCCTGGGCGTCATTCAGGTGCAGGTGGATGCCGCCGACATCCGACTTGTGCAGGATATCGGGGGAAATAATTTTCAAGGCGACCGGAAAGCCCAAGCGCACCGCAGCGTCGGCAGCTTGCTCGGGGCTGTGAACCGCTTCACCGGCGACCAGCGGGATGCCATACGCCCCAAATACCGGGCGAGTCTGCGCCTCACCCAGGCCGGGCTGCCCGGCGGCTTGCGCCAGTATTCGTTCTGCGGTGGAGCGGTCAATTCCCTCCAATTCGACAGCTTCAAAGGCTGGCTGTGATTGCCGGCGGGTGTATTGCAGCATGGCGCCCAACACCCGCCCGGGAATTTCCGGGAAGACGTACATGGGAATGCCGCTGGTATGCAGCCGCTGGCGGGCTTTTTCAATGCTCCATTCGCCCATGAAGCAGGTCAGCACCGGTTTTTGGCGGGACGCGCTGACTTGAATAATCTTTTCGGCCACTTCCACGGGGTTGACCAGCGCTTGCGGTACGAGAATGACCACTGCCGCATCCACATTGGGGTCGGCAAGCGCCAGCTGGAGGGCAAATTCATACTCCGGCGGTTCGGCCCCACCCAGCATATCAATCGGGTTGGCTACCTGAGCAGCCGGGTTGAGCCGCCCGCGCAGGACGGTGCGGGTTTCTTCCTGCAAATCGGCGATCTGCAAGCCGTGTTCTGCCAGACTGTCGGAGAGGAGGGCTGCCGGTCCGCCGGCATTGGTGATGATTGCCACGCGGTTGCCTTTGGGCAGCGGCTGATGGGCAAGTGCCATGCTGATATCGAACAAATCGCTGACCGTTTCAGCCTCAATCACCCCCGACTGTTGAAATACTGCCCGGTAGGCGGCGTGTGAACCGGCCAGCGAACCGGTGTGCGAGGATACCGCCCGCGCCCCGGCGCTGGTGCGTCCGGCTTTGAGCAGGACAATCGGTTTGTGCGGAGTCACGCGACGGGCAACCTGCATGAAACGCTGGCCGTCGCGGATCATCTCCACGTACACGGCGATCACCCGCGTGTGTTCATCCTGGCTGAGATATTCGATGAGATCGGTTTCGGTGAGGTCGGCTTCGTTGCCGAGGCTGGCAAAATTGGAAAACCCGATCCATTTATTGCGGATGTAATCAACCACCCCGCCGCCCACCGCCCCGGATTGCGAGATGAAACCAATGCTGCCCTTTTCGGGTACGCCCTGGATGAAAGTGGTATTCAATCCCGAGTACAGGTCCAGCGTTCCAACGCAGTTCGGGCCGATCAGGCGCATCTGGTAACGGGCGGCAATTTCCAAAATCTGTTTTTCCAGGGCTGCTCCCTCTTCGCCTACTTCTTTGAAGCCGCCGGAAATGATGATCACCGAGCGTATACCGCGCTGACCGCAGGCTTCCAGCGTGGCAGGGATGGTCGGGGCAGGCAGAACAATTACCGCCAGTTCAAGCGGATCGGGAACCGAGGCGATATCGGGGTAGCACTTCAAACCGAGAATTTCATCGGCTTTGGGGTTGACCGGGGCAACCTGTCCCGCATAGCCGTACAGGGTCATGTTTCGCAATATACCGTAACTCAGTTTATTGGGCGCGGCCGATGCGCCAATGATGGCTACCCCTTGCGGGGCGAAGAAAGGTCTTAACCCGTGCGGCATGGTCTCCTCCTGAGATCATTTTGAGATGGCTACTCTATTGTAGCCAATTCAGGGACAGATGGTTAGTGATGAAAATAATCAGCCTGTACTCAGCGTTCTTTGAAAAGCAGGGTTGTATCATGAATCTGAATCGAGTCACCATCGTTGAGCGCGCGCGAGGAAAGCACCGGCTGTTGATTGAGCAGCACGGGTATATCACTGAACATGATTTCCAGATAATATCCTTTGCGGGCTTTTCGAATCCATAATTCAATGTATTCCGAGCCGGAAAGAGGAATTTTGACCGGAAAGGCGGGATCGTTGCCGATGCGGACGATGCCATCGCCGGGCAGGGGTTTTTCGATGCGGCTGTTCCCGCTGACGGGGATGAGCAGGCGAGGGCGCTGAATGCTGCCGCGCCGTGACATGCGTAAGGGTTTTGCAGCCGGGCGGCGGGTTAGACCTTTGACCAGCCAGTTGCTTTGAGCAGAGAATAACTGCCCTGTTTCCCCCTGCGCAGTGCGTCTTGCTCCGTTGGTCAGACGGCTGGCAAGACGGCGGGGATTTAAATTGATGGAAAGCGGTTTCCAGAAGAAGAGCAGCAGGGCAGCGGCGATCAGCCCTGCCGAAAGCGTGAAGATTGCGGATTGAGAGCGCCGAATCCATGCGGCGGCTTTCAGCCATAGCGAAAACCCCCAGACCTGATCCTGCCGGTACACCGGTTCAATTTCGTGCAGCACCTGATTGAGGAGATAGGTGGTATTGGCCAGTTGAATTTCCAGCGACTGTCCGGTGCGGCTTAGTTCCCGCCACTCGCCGGGCAGAGGATTGGGGTGATTTTCATCCTCTGTCGGCGTTGAGGAAAATACGGCAGTGCCGCTGATCCATATTTCGCCGCTCAGCGCGTTGATCTGGCGCAGCAGGGCAAGGTTGCTGCGGCGGATTTCATACAACTGGCTCAGCAACGCCGGCGTCTGACGGTAAATCTGTTCGATGGCTTGCAGGTTGAGCAGCACGTCGTCTTTTTGTAAAAAGCCAAACCCAACTGCCAGATGCTGCGCGCTGGAAGGGGTTTCCAGGGTTTTTTGCAAAGCGAGTATGGCGCGGGCTGTGGCAATCAACGATTGGGAGGGGCTGTCCTGCTCTGCATTGGGGGCAGGGCTGGTTTGGGTTGGGAGGGTGAGGGCGGCGTTTTCCTGGTTGTGCCGGCTGAGGATGGCGGCAGCGGATTGTACGGCAGCCGGCGGCAGGATGGAGGCTTTAAAATCGTCCAACCTTTTCAACCGGTTTTCAAAATCCGGCTGAGAGGCAATCAGCGCACGCACCTGATCGGTGACCGGCTGATAAGGATTGAGGGAAAGCCCCAGTTCGGCGAAAGGGATGCTCAACCAAAGCAGGAAAGCAGCGGCAAATAAGAGAAGTCCGCTGCGCTGCAAGCGGGTTTTCCCCTGCCAGCTGTGCTGCGCAAGGCGCACCGTTTGAGCAAACAAGCGGCCAATCGGGTGAGGCGCTGATGGTTTATTCCTGCTTTGAGTCATGGTATTCGGGCAGTCGCTGCAGTCCTCGTTTCCCCATAATCTGCGCTGGATTGCGGGTCTTTTTAAAGTATAGACCACTTTTACGGAGAGAGGGCATAAAAAGGACGGCGGAATAGGAAGGGGATGCAATAATTAATTGACAGTCAGCCTTGGGCGTGATAGAATTTAGCCGTTCTGACCGCCCCCATCGTCTAGCGGCCTAGGACGGAGCCCTCTCAAGGCTCAAACAGGGATTCGAATTCCCTTGGGGGCACAGGGATTAGACGA
>NZ_JBRCOK010000082.1:0-7933 GCF_053501535.1 Bellilinea sp.
GGATGGGTGGGTTCTGCCGTCTCCTCGGCTGAGGATGGAATTTCTTGTGCGGGGATTTCTTTCTCCGGCGCGGCTTGCTCGATTTCCTTCATGGGCTGCCGGCTTGTTGGGGGTCGGGTTTTCGGGGCAACCGGGCCGTGAAAAGTTTGGCGAATCAACGGGTCAATTTCTTCATGAGGGCGGGGGATGACCAGCGAACCAAACACCGTTCCGACCCGCGAAGCGGCGGCAACCCCGGCGGCCACAGCGGCCTGAACCGCACCCACATCGCCGGCCAGTTTGATGGTGATTTTTCCAGCTCGAGCGCTGTCATATCCTAACAAGACCACATTGGCGGCTTTGACGGCAGCATCGGCTGCCTCAATGGCGGCCACAAGGCCAATCGTTTCGATTAAACCCAGGGCTTTGTTCATAAGGCTCCCCTTTCCCTCAATTTTTGTAGAATGAGCAAAACCAGCCTGACAACCTGCTTCAGCTCGGCTGGTGACAGACTTTGGGACTTTTCACCGCTTTCGACAACAGGATGAGCAGGTTCGGGTAGCGGCGTCAGATACAGCGGTCGGCGTACGAAGAAACGCGCCGCATTGGCGCCCATCAAACGGCAGGCGCGCTGGGGATTGTTATCCAGCTCGAAAACTAGAACCGGCTGGTGCGGCGGCATGTGAAATTCGTGCAGCACCACAGCGTTGTTCGAAACGGCAACGCCAATTTTCAACGGAGAAGCCGTTGCCGCCTGATAGGCTCTCTCGATCAGATCTTTTCCCTCAATCTCTACAAGGCGGCAGGGTACACCCTCTTCTTCCGCGCCGATTTCCACCCAGCGGGCATATTCGGCGGGTGTAGCCTGCATCAAGGAGATGTAGATGGCTGGTCTTTCAAGGGTGGAGGATGCCATCATCGTTTTTCGCGCCGCCTTTCGAGGTAACCCAATACCAGACCGGTGGCTACGGCATTGATTGGCCCCAAGCGTCCCTGAATGTTGGCTGTGCCAACCACAATGCCGAATTCGGCCAATTTATTCATCAGCATTTGGGAAAGTTCGAAATCCAGACCCGAACCGCCCACAATTGCCACAAAATCGATATTGCGGATATTGCCTAACGGGGCAACGGCCTGGAGAGCCCGCAGGCAGTTCCGCAAAAACACTTTCCGTTTCGCCTCGCGGCGTACCTCGCGGATGCGTTCGATGGTGTGATCGGTTGGTAACGGTACCAGCCCATCTTCGGTGATCAGCGTAACCCGACCAAACAGGCGTGGATCCAGCGGCTCTTTGAAGAAGCGAACGGAGTTGTCTTCATTCCGAATGTGGAAAAGGCTTTCCACCTTGGCGAGCGGATACCGTTTGATCTGTTCGGCAAGGTCAATATCGCTCGGACCGGGCAGGCCCAGTTCTCTTTGAATGAGCAGGGTAACCATGTTTCCTGCACCGGCGAGGTGAATACTGGTTACTTTACGGTCGCGCTGCATCAGGGCTGCGTCGGTGGAACCCGCCCCCAGATCGAGGATTGCCAGGGGGGCATCAATGCCGGGGGTGGTGAGGGTTCCTAAAATCGCCATGTTGGCTTCAACCCCACCCAGTTCTACCGGTACTTTGATCTCCTCGGACAGGGCGTTGGCGACCCGCTCCATCAGCAGGTGGTCAGTATTGACCATGGCGGCCAGCCCGACCGCATTCTCCATGGCAAATTCCTGCGCAATCCCGCCGGAAACGCGCTGAGGCACCAGACAATCCACTGCCAGAATATCGCGGATCTTGATTTCGTGGAGGGGTTTTTCGGTGACATCACTCATGGTCTGGCGGACTCGCTGCACCATTCCGCCGACGTTGGTACCGGCTTCGCCCTCGACATCCTGTAATTTGCCAACCTGCTCAAGGGCTTTCATGATGGCATCGGCGCCCTGATCTACTTCGACAATGACCGTGCGCACATCGCCGATCAGTTTGAGGGTGCCGGCCGGAATTCGGCGGGTCTGCACATCACCAGCCGGGGTACGGATGACCACCGCGGAGCGCAAACCAATTAAGGCTTTGGCGATTGGAACCACCAGTGCCGTTTCCTGAGGCGAGAGGTCGAACAGGGTGGCGATGCCATACGGGTTGGAAAGCTGGCGGATGACCTGCCCCTGTTCGGCAACTTCCACGGCGGCGAGCATGTTCAAGGGGACATGGTCAATCAGGGAAACTTCATCCACAAAGGGCAGCACTTTGGGCAGCCGGTTGGCAATTAACACCCCGTCGTCGGCTTGAACGATGCCGCCGCGAATGTCCATACCGGCTTCCAGGGCGCGCCGCAGAATGTCGGCTGCCAGTTCAAAATCGTACTCCCTGGGGATGACCACGATCAAGGGCTCGTTGCGTTTGGCATTGACCAGGTCTTTGATGTGGATGGTTTTTCCCACACCAATCCCCAAACCACCGGGGGAGGCCGGGTTGTGCCCGATCATGGTCGATTCGGTGATGATGGTTTCGGTGATCGTTTCCATGGCAATATCACCGATGACGGGAGTTGCCTCGTTCAACAGCACCAGATCGAGTTGACGGAGTTCAATTCCTGCATTTTTTACGGCTTCCTGCAGGGCGATCACGATGCCGGGCAGATTGCTCAGCGTCCCTTTGATGCCCGTGGTGGAAACCCGGCTGGTGGAAAGGAAACGGGGCGGGCGGTCGAAATCGAAGATTTCAGCAATTGCCACCTCGGTTGTTGAATTGCCTACATCCACACCTGCAATGATGTGTGCCATGACTAAATCCTGTTCGGGTGAGATTCAGACCGAGTGGCCGGCGGGGATTTGAGCCGCCGGCCACATTCGGTAGCGGTTTCATTCTTTTCGTAGAACTCCACGGGCTTCGTACACTCGGGCGGCTTCCCGCACGAACTCGGCGCAGATTTTGGCGTCATACTGCCGTTCCAATTCATCGGCTATGGCCAGCAATTCCTCTTTGGTGGAGCGGTTCGGTCGCAAAGCGTTGTAGATTTGCAGCATCCGTTCATCCGAAAGTCGGGTCAACTCGGCTGCCCTGCGCATGTTTCGGGCCAGCTGCGGACGGTTGATGCTTTCGGCAATCTGGGCCTGGTATTCGAGGGTTTGCGGAGTGATGCGGATTTCTTCCGCTTTAATCTTTTCGGCCAGCACAGCATCCAGGGTGATCTCATCCAGCGATTTCCCGGTAGAGGTTTTCACCAGTTCAGGGTGTTTTTTAGCCAGCGGGTAATCTCTCTGGTAGTGGAGTTTTCCGTTAAGGGAGGGAGCGGAAGGCGTAAACGGCCGCTTTTCTCCGCTCATCTCCGCCAGAACCTCACGTACGATTGCAGCAATTAACTCTTGTTGGGACATTGGTACACTCCTTTCGATTACTGGAACTTAACTTCCAGCTCAACAGGCTTTTTGTTGGGGTCAACGAATTGTGTCTCCCGGATGTGGAAGACTGCCGCAATCGCCTGATACTTGGGGCGTGCCATCTGGTCATTGATCTGCGGCACCGGGCTGGGGGAGTCGCCTTTGGCATAACGGGCTGCGTTGCGTCCAATCTGGCGGTACATTTCAAGGCTGATCACCGGGGCCTGCGGGAACAGTTCCAGATTTTGCAAGGGGAGCAGGTCTTTCTGGTGGATCAGGGTCGTGCCGCGTGATTGGATGGCAACGGCAATGCCGGAGCCGCTCAACTCTGCGCCGCGCTTTCCGATAAAAGCCAGATCCGAGGTGTGGTACACCTTAATGACACGGGGTTTCAATCCTTCCTCTTCGATGCCGGCCATGATTTCTCGCAGCACAGCGGCATGGGGAATGCCGGTGATGGTTCGTTTTTTCAACTTATCCCCAAATGCGGGTGCCACTGCAATGACCACTTCGTTAGGAGAGGTGCCGGGTTTTGCCTCACCGATTTCGCGCAAGATCATATCGCTGACTTGATAGGTGGTTGGGGCAGCCGGCTGTTTCTGCGTCGTGGTGGGGCTGCTTCCCGACTCAGCAGCCATTTTGGCGAGGATTTCTTTGACTACCTCTCGAACCATTGATTCAGAAATTTGGGTCATGGGAATCCTCCTTATATGTCCTCAGGCCGCATGGCATGGCGAATATCGGCAATCTGTTTCCAGCGTTCGCCCTGCAAACGATAGCCGGTTCCGGGGCCTTGATAATCGTTGAGATCGTTGATCGCCGCAACCACATTGAAATTGCGATCCAAAACCGCAGAAGTTTGCAGGTAGTCCCCGGAAACGCGCTGTTTCTGGATGTTCAAGACGGCCTCAGCCACATCCGTGAATCCGCGTTTGGCAAGTGCCTTGACCACATCCACACCGGTAACGCCGCGTTTCATCATGTCCTGAGCGGCTTTGGTATCCTGAACCTTATCGCGCGGCGGCATATCTTGACTGTTGTAAGCATAGGTAGCGGCTTCCACTTCTTCATCGGTGATGCGCGGCAAGCCCAGTTCATCGAACACGGCCTGAATTGCACGGGCGGCTTTGTTGCGCACCTGAATGACTTCCTCTTCCCGCACCGGACGCAGACCGCCATCCACCTTCAGATCGCGCTGAAGGACGAGGTAGTCGTCGTAGTCATCCGAATCGAAGTTTGAGCCGGCGAACATGTTATCGTAGTTCGGCACAGCGCTGTAACCGGAGAAGATGAAATCGGTACCGGGCAGGAATTGACCCATCAGACGCGCCGTTCGGCGGATGGGGGAGTGGGAGAAGGTCTGATCATTGCCCGATGCCACTTCCAGATCCAAGCAGGTGGTGACCAGATTCTCGGCTACCACGGCGCGGATGCCGCCGGGCACCCCGCCGGGCACGCCGATGCAGCTGATCGAGCCGTTTTGCAGGCCCTGCACACCGGCGCCTTTGGTGATCATGACGCACTTGATTTCCAGATAGAGCATGGACTTGCCTTCGGCATACGCCATTTGCACTTCCGAACCGGTGCCGGATGTGAAGCGCATCTTCAAGCCGCGCGAGGCGTAGGCTGAAGCCAGAAAAGCCTTTGACCACGGCGTATCGTCACCATCAATGAACACCTTTTCGGTGCCGTAGACGGATACCGTTTCGGCATAGGCGGTCAAGCCGCGCAAACCCAGCGAAAGTTCGGTGGCCTCTTCCAGCGCGTCCTGACTCAAGATGCCGGGACGCCCGACCTGACCCCCGACCAGCAGCGCCAGTGCATTCATCGGCCCGTAGTTAAAAACAGCCACCGTGGTTTCGATTTCATCGAATCCGTAATAGGCGGCTTCGGCGGCATCGGCTGCCATCAGCACCGGATTGTCTTGCAGGTTGGTCACATGAGCCTGATTACCGGGAGTCCGACGGGCACGCATTTTCTGGATGCCCATCATCATTTCGACGATGTTGAGTTCATCCATGACTTCGGCAATCTTTGCCGGGGTTAAACCGGAAAAGATGCGGGCCACTTCAGAACGGGGTACATTTATGTCCACAATTTTTCGGGCGATCTCCACGCTGGGGATGGCCATCATTTCTTCGGCAAGGGCGGTGTTGATAGCGTAATTGGCGATGAAAATTTCGTTGAAGTCGAACTCCTCGCGTTTTTTGCCATCCATTTCCGTAATGACCCCATTGACCACTTTGATGCTGGGTTTTGGGTCATTCGGGCTGCCCATCGCAATCAGACCGACTTCAGGCCATTCGGTTACGAAACCGTCCTTGTTGACATCCCGGGCATCCAAAACCTCAAATCGTTTCTGTCGTTTAGCCATTGGTTTTAACCTCCTTTTTGGAGCATTGACTGGCTCTAGATATATGGAACGCCAAGGCTTTTTGGAACGTCACCCAATGAACCTAAAAGCTTGACACCAACTTCTCTGGCGGTCATAATTGCCTGCCGGACGGCACCGGCATCCCCGCAGAATAAGCCGACCACTTCGTTTGTGTAGGACAGGCCGGTGGTGGGTCCAAGGTAGCCGATCATTTCCACATCGGCGGATTTGACGGCAGCATCCACCATCAGCACGCCAATGCCGGCCGGCGCTCCAACAGTCAGGCCGAATGCCTTTCCAACCGGGGCATTGAAGGCCTTCTGGCAGGCGTAACTGGCCCGCGCGGTGTATTGCAGTTCAATGTGCCCCGCATCGTTGGCATAGACATCGCCAAAGGTGCGGGCAAGGTCTTTGAGGGCTACCTCGATGGCGCGGCGGGCATCCGAAACTTCTTCGGCTCCAAAGATGATCAATGAACCGTGACCGGCCCCGCCTTTGGTATCGCGCGGCAGTTGAATATCCACGATCTCGGTATTGGTCGCTTTGACGGCTTCATCCGCAGCCAGAATTTGCGGGCCGGCACCTGTGCGGGCACTGAGAATGCCGATCGAGCGGTATTTGGGGTCAAGTTTCATCTTTTCGTGAACGACCGGATCCACGTTTGCAATGACGATTCCGATCGTATCCCCGATGGCGGTTCCAACAAATTCTGTCAGACCAGGGTTCTGGAAGGGAGCGGTGGGGGCGGATTGTGGAGAGGAGTTACCACCTGACACCTTTTCCATGACCTGTTTGACAATTGTATCTAACAATTTTTCATCCATTGAATCTCTCTCCTCTGTCAGAAATTGACGCAGCAGAACAGGGTCTGCGCCGTTTTACGGTGGCACACGCGAAACACTTTGGACAGCCTGAGGGCTATTCCCTGGACGGCAACAGTTTTTCGGTGTCGGAGTGGGGGCGTGGAATCACATGAACTGAAACCACTTCGCCTACCCGCTTAGCCGCCGCGGCTCCAGCGTCGGTTGCAGCTTTGACGGCGCCAACATCGCCGCGCACCATGACCGTCACCAGCCCGGCACCGACCTTCTCCATGCCGACGAGGGTCACGTTGGCGGCTTTGACCATTGCATCGGCAGCCTCAATCATGGCTACCAATCCGCGGGTCTCGATCAAACCTAATGCTTCACCTAGTTCTTTAGCCATTGTTACACTCCTTTTTTAGAAATCTTGTTTTAAAAGAAAATCTCTGAGACCAGAGATTCCTTCACCACTGAGGACGGACACGTAAAAAATTTCCCCATCCACCCCGGCAGCCCGCAGCAAGCCGGCGGCGCGTTGGGGGTCTGCATCGGGTAAATCCATTTTGGTGACCACACCGATTTTCGGATGAGGGTACATCAAGAAGTAATGGAGAGGAAAGACCAGACGGTCACTGGTAGCATCCTGAACCACAATCAACAATTTCGCCTTCAGGGCTGCGGTGACCAGTTCGCGGCGCAATTTTCCCGATTCACAATATTCACCGGAGATGTCAATTCCCCAGCCGGAATAATCTATCCCCTTGGATCTGGCTGCGGTTGAGGGGTTTTTCCCTTCCAGAGCCAAAAGCAGGGCTGTTTTACCGGAAGATTTTCCACCGAAAATCATAAACGGCCAGGTATGGGCAGTGTCTGAATCCATGTTTTGCAGGGAAGAAAATGTTCTATTTTTCAAAAGGGGTAATCCGCTATAGGAAACTTGAATTTATAATTGGTGCGGTTTCTTTGGAGGCACTTAAACAATACCGGTTTGGATCAGGGGACTTCAATCAAATAATCAAAGGGTTTTTTATAAAAAGGATGGGAGCAGTGCAGATGAAAATTAAGCATTCTCAACGGAAAATGGAATAACCAACCGCTCTCCAATCCGTTTTCAACCGTTTTTGAAGGGGTGTGTGGATTTTTGTAAAATCAAACCAAGAAAAGTGTAAAGTGGCAATCAGACTGCCGGAGAAAAGAATAGAAAAATGTATAGACGAGGTGAATTTTGGAATTGATTGCCGGGCGGAAAGCGAATATCCTTTATGGTAGCCGTTAAGTCTTCAATTACTTTTATTAAGGGCGTATCTCATGATTTCGATGGGTGTTAGGGAACGCGTGAATCCAAATTTACTGACGGTTCTTGAAAAAGCAAACCGCACTTTTAACCGTCCTTTGGCGCTTGAACCTTACCTTGGAA
>NZ_JBRCOK010000083.1:0-5879 GCF_053501535.1 Bellilinea sp.
CTTGCGCCCGGGCGCCGCTTCCACCCCGGAGGCAACATCCACACCCCAGGGTTGAACAAGGGCAATGGCTTTTGCGACGTTTTCGGGGGTCAGCCCGCCGGCCAGCAGAATCGGCCAGCGGCGCGCCAGGTCGGCAGCCAGGTCAAGGTTTGCCGGCTGCCCGCTGCCGCCGTACAGGCCCGGCCGAAAGGCATCCACCAGATAGGCCGGCGGGGAGGAGCGCGGCGGGTAGGTTTGCAGCGCCTGTTCCAAATCCGCCCGGCCGGTCGGGCGCAGGGCTTTGAAAGCCAGCCCGTCCAGCTGCGCCAGGTCGCAGGCCGGCTCGTCGCCGGATAACTGTGCCAGATCAAGGGAACAGGCGCTCATCAGGCGGCGGACATCTTCGGACGGCAGATTGACGAACACACCCACACACACCACTCCGCTGCCGCGCAGGGCTTCCACAATCGCAGCGCAGCGCTGGGGATCAATGAAGCGCGGACTTTGTGGAAAGAAGTTGAAACCCAGCATGTCCGCCCCGGCTTCAACGGCATGGAGCGCATCCTCCAGCGTGGTGATTCCGCAGATTTTCACCTTCATGCTGGCCTCCCCAGCAGTTCGCGCAGCTTTGCGCCGGGATCGGGGCTGGTGACCAGCGCTTCGCCGACCAGCAGGGCATCAAAACCGGCTTGCGCCAGCTGCCGCGCGTCTTCAGCGGTGTGAATGCCGCTTTCCGCCACCCGCACCATATCCGGCGGGAGGTGTTGAATGAGATTCAAGGAGGTTTGCAGGTTGACTTCAAAGCTGCGCAGATCACGGTTGTTGACACCAATTACCTGCGGCCGGCAGTTTAGGGCAGCTTCCAGTTCCGGCAGGGAGTGAACCTCAATCAGCGCGTCCATTCCGGTCTGACAGGTGAAATCGTAGAGGCGCATCAAATCGGCCGGCGTGAGGCAGGCGGCAATCAGCAGCACAGCAGACGCACCGGCAGCCCGCGCCTCCAGAATCTGGTACGGCGAAAGGATGAAATCCTTGCACAACACCGGCGGAGAATCGGGCAAGGCGGCCACGCTGTGCAGGTCAGCAAGACTGCCGGAAAAGAAACGGCTGTCGGTCAACACACTGATGGCTGCTGCACCGTTCTGCCGGTAGATCTCCGCCAGGTGAAGGACATCGAGCTGCGCCGCCAGCGCTCCGCGCGAGGGAGAAGCGCGTTTGATTTCGGCAATCAGGCGGACGGGAGTGCCCGGCGGGCGGCGCAAAGCTGCCGCAAACGAAGGCGGGGGCGGCGTTGCCAGCGCGGCAGTTTCCATCTCCTCCATCGTCCGCAGCCGCTGCCGCCGGCCGATTTCCGCCCACTTATGGGCAATGATTTCTTCGAGGCGGTTCATGACGCCACCTCTTGACTGAAGGAGATGAGCGCTTCCAGCCGTTCGAGGGCTGCACCGCTGGAAAGCGACTGTTCGGCTTCTTGCAGAGCGCCGCGCAGGTCGCCGCTCTGCGCAGCAATGGCGGCGGCGCTGTTCAGCAGCACCACATCGCGGCGCGGGCTGTCATCGCGGTTTTCGAGAATGGCGCGCAGGATGGCGGCGTTCTCCTGCGGCTGCCCGCCGCGCAGGTCTTCGGGAGCAGCGCGGCGCAGCCCCAATTCGGCGGCATCCAGTTCGTAGGTGTCCACCCGGCCGCCGACCATCAGACTGACAAGGTTCGGGCCGCCGGTGGAAAGTTCATCCAGCCCGCCGTAACCGTGGACGACCATCGCGCCGGCCGCGCCCAGTTCCATCAGCACCTGCGCCAGGGTGGAAACCAGGGCAGCGTCATAAACGCCGAGCAGCTGATAGGCAGCCCCGGCCGGATTGGTGAGCGGGCCGAGCAGGTTGAACAGGGTGCGTTGACCCAGCTCGCGGCGCGGGCCGACGGCATGTTTCATCGCCGGGTGAAAGTTTGGCGCAAACAGAAAGCCGATGCCCACCGCTTCGATGCACTGCGCCACCTGCTGAGGCGAAAGGTCAATGCGCACCCCCAATGCTTCCAGCACATCGGCGCTGCCGCAGCGCGAAGAGGCGGCGCGGTTGCCGTGTTTGGCAACCCGCCGTCCGCTGCCGGCGATGACAAAGGCAGCCGCGGTGGAGATGTTGAAGGTGTGGGCGCCGTCGCCGCCGGTCCCGGCGGTATCCACCAGCGGCGCGCCGGGAACGTTCACGCGGCGGGCATGAGCGCGCATGGCGCGGGCGCTGCCCAGAATTTCTTCCACCGTTTCGCCTTTCATGCGCAAAGCCACCAGATAACCGGCAATTTGCGCCGGCGTGGCTTCCCCCTTCATGATGATGTGCATGGCCTGTTCGGCTTCCGCGGCGGTCAAGTGTTGATAATTCATCACTTTGGCAAGATACGGCTTGAGCATGATCTACCTCCAAAAAGAGACATTATGAATAAAGCGGCTGGTTGACGGTTAATTTCAAAAAATTGTCCAGAATTTGCCTTCCGGCTGAGGTCAGTATGGATTCGGGATGAAACTGCACGCCGAAAATGGGCAGCGAACGATGGCGGAGCGCCATCAATTCACCGGCTTCGCTGTAGGCGGTCGGCATCAGTGCTTCGGGCAGCGGCTCGGCAACCATCAGGGAGTGGTAGCGGGTGGCTTCAAACGGGTTGGGCAGGCCGGCAAAAAGGTCTTCACCGTTGTGGAAAATCTGCGATGTTTTGCCGTGCATCAGCCGCGCCGCACGAACCACCTGGCCGCCAAACACCGCACCAATGCACTGATGCCCCAAACAAACCCCCAAAATGGGAATGACACCCCCCAGCCTGCGGATCACTTCCGATGAGATGCCGGCATCCTGCGGTCCGCCCGGCCCGGGCGAAATGACAATCCGCTGCGGGTGCAGGTCGAGCACATCCGCCAGACTGACCTGATCGCTGCGCACCACCTGTACCTGCTCGCCCAGCTCGCCGAAGAGTTGAGCGAGATTGTAGGTGAAGGAATCGTAATTATCGAGAATGAGCAACATCATCGGTCTCCTTTCGTTCGGCAATTTCAACGGCTTGCGCCAGGGCGCGCGCCTTGTTGAGCGTTTCCTCATACTCCCGTTCGGGTTGAGAATCGGCTACGATCCCCGCCCCGGCCTGCAGGGCAATTTGCTCGCCCTGCATGACCAGCGTGCGGATGGCAATGCAGGTATCCATGCTGCCGTCATAGGCAAAGTAACCCACCGCCCCGGCATAAACGCCGCGCGGCTGGGCTTCCAGTTCGGCAATGATTTGCATAGCGCGCACTTTGGGAGCCCCGCTGACCGTACCGGCCGGAAAGGTGGCGCGCATGAGTTCAAAGGCATTCGCCGCCGGGCGCAGGCGGCCTTCCACCTGCGAGACAATGTGCATCACATGCGAGTAGCGTTCAATGGTCATCTGCTCGCGCACCCGCACACTGCCGAACTCGCACACCCGGCCCAGATCGTTGCGCGCCAGATCAACCAGCATGATGTGTTCGGCGCGTTCTTTTTCGTCAGCCAGTAAATCCTGCTCCAGTTCCATATCCTGCTGCGGGGTGGCTCCGCGCGGGCGCGTACCGGCAATGGGACGCAGCGTGGCGGTAGCACCGCTCAGGCGCACATGCATTTCCGGCGAAGCGCCGATCAGCCGCAGTGGCTGCCCACCCGCCGCATCGCCAAAGTCAAAGTAAAACATATACGGCGAGGGGTTGAGACGGCGTAAAGCGCGGTAAATTTCAAACGGCCGTGCCGGTGTGGAACGGGTAAAGCGCTGCGAAAGTACCACCTGAAAAATCTCACCGGCGCGGATGGCTTCCTTTGCCTGTTCCACCGCACTCAAAAAAGCATCCCGCGGCATGGAAAGCCATTCGGAAGGGAGAATGCCGGCAGCCGAAGCAGACGGCGGGGTGGGCAGCGGCCGGTTGATCCGGCTGTGGAGTTCATTCAGGCGGCGCAGGGCCTGGCGCTGGCGGTGCGGTTCGGGCAGCGAAAGGTCGGGGTGGACGATGAGCATCACCTTGCCGAAGGCATGGTCAAATGCAACCAGGCTGTCGGCCTCCAAAAACACGCCGTCGGGCATCTGGTTTTGAAGCGGGAGGCGGCTGACCCCCGGTTCGAACCAGCGCACCATCTCGTAGCCCAAATAGCCAACCAGACCGCCGCTGAAGCGCGGCATTCCCGGGGCTGCCGGACGCTGAAGGGCGCGAAATTCCTCCTCCAGACATTGAAAAGGGTTGCCGGCGCGGCTGCGCTGATGGCCGTCCGCCTCACGGACGATCAGCCGATCCCCCTGCAAAAGAAAGACACGGCGCGGGCGCACCCCAATGAACGAATAACGGGCAACCTGCTCGCCGCCGGTAACCGATTCGAGCAAGAAGGAAGGGCTGCCATCCGCCAGTTTAAGATAGATGGAAACCGGCGTTTCCAGGTCGGCCGGCAGGGTACGCACCAGCGGCGCCGAAGGATGCTGGTCCACCTGAGTAGCCGGGTTGAGCGGGCGGTTGTTCAACATGCGATCATCACCTCCAATCTACATTAATCCAAAAAACCTCTCCGTCCATTGGGACGAGAGAGGTTTCTCGCGGTGCCACCCAATTTAGGCTGGTGATGGGATTTTAACGAAAAACCCCGTAGTGAACACGACGGGGAAAGAAGCCAGCCTCACTCGTGGGGTACGCGGTTGCATGAACCGGTGATACCCTTTGCCCTGATAACGGTGGCAGCTCCGGCGCGGGATACTCGGCGTAACAGCCTTTGACCCTGCGGCTCCGGGAACCATTCCGCCTTACGGGACGGGCAGGGCTTTCACCTGACCCCTGCTCTCTGTGCCGCCGCGGCTAAAGCGTACTCTTTCCCTTCACAGCCATTCTGGTATGAATGATTGGACTTTTTATATCAAAATTGAAAGCGAAAGTCAAGAGGGATTTTTATTGAAATGCAAAGTAATTAATTAACATTTGCTACTGTCATTTGATATTATGTTATAATATTTCAAGCAAAAAGACTTGGAGGAAGTGCGTGATGCAATCTATACCTGAGATGATTGCCCAGATAGGCCGTAGAATGTTTGAACGGCGCTTGACCGATATGTCCGGTGGAAATATTAGTGCTCGCGAAGGAAACACCCTCTACATCACCCCAAAATATAGTGGCAGCCGCCATCACTGGCAATTGACTTCCGAACAAATCCTCAGCGGACCATTAAGCTCCAAGTACTGGAGTGAACAGCCTTTATTTTCTCGTGAAGGTAAAGCTCATTTGCTGATCTATGAAACATTTCCAGATGTACAAGCCATAATTCACGCTCATCCTTTTCATGTACTTCCTTTTTGCATGAAATCTCGTCCTATTCCTGCCGTTCTCGAAGGAACTCAAAAATTTGGGTTGATCGAGGTGGTTTCACCCGCACCTGCTCATAGCCAGGAATTGGCAGAAAATATCGTAGCTGGCTTAATTGGGAAAGAAGATCGAATAAGAATCCAGGCAGCCGCAGTATTAATCCCGTATCATGGAATTATCGTAGCTGCAAAAGACCTTTGGTCAGCAATTGACGCCGTTGAAAGAATCGACTGGAATGCCTGGTGTCTGCTGGCAGCCAAATGGCTTGAATAACCTCTTCAGATGAATACAATGTTTCTAACTGTCACTGCAAATTCTGCTTTAGATCAAGTTTGTTTTATCAAACGCTTTTCTCCCGGTACACGCATGGTGGCGTCCAAATTTATCGAAAGTGTTGGGGGTAAGGGATTTGACACTTCCGTTGCACTTCGAGCATTTAACCTCCAAACCGTTGCTCTTGGATTTGTTGCAGGTGCCAATGGGAATCGGTTAATGCGTCTGATTGAATCCTATGGAATTATCCACGATTTGATTTGGGTTGAAGGTGAAACACGAGTAGCCCTTTTGATT